>NZ_LZKH01000080.1:0-20691 GCF_001672745.1 Mycobacterium sp. E1386 | reverse complement strand
CACAGCCGGCTGTCCATGAAGCTGCCCAACCGTTTCGGCGCGTCCAGGAAGTCCAGCGCGTTGCGCGACGGCGGGGTGTCCACCACCACCAGGTCCCAACGATCCTCGGCCAGTAGCTGGCCCAGCTTCTCCATCGCCATGTATTCCTGCGTGCCGGCCAGCGAGCTGGCGACCGTCTGATAGAACTGGTTGTCCAGAATCGCTTGCGCCCGGCCGTTTCCGGAGTACTGGACCACCATTTCGTCGAACGTGCGGCGCATGTCGAGCATCATCGCGTGCAACTCGCCGCGAACCTCGGGCGCCAGGGGCACCCGCTGCGGGGTGTTGCCGAGGTCGTTCACCCCCAGTGCCTGGGCCAGCCGCTTGGCCGGGTCGATCGTCAAAACGCATACGTTGCGGCCGTATTCGGCAGCGCGCAACGCCATCGCGGCCGCGGTGGTGGTCTTGCCTACCCCGCCGGCGCCGCAGCACACCACCACCCGGTTGGTCGTGTCGGCCAAGATCGAGGCCATATCAAGCCTATTCGGCGTGGTACTCATCGAACCCCCTGCTGTGCAAGCGATTCCGAAAGCTCATAGAGGCTTCCGAGGTCGACGCCATCGGAGATCGCCGGCAATTCCAGCCGGGGCACCTGCAGCGCGTCCAGTTGCTGGGCGATCTCGGCCCGCGCGGCGATCACCGTCGCATGCTCGATGGTCTCGGTCAGCAGTCCGGCGAACTCGGTGTCGTTCAGCTTGATCCCCGCCATTTCCAGTCCGGCCCGCACCGAGTCCGCGTCGACGTGCCCCTCCGCGGCCTTGGCCAGGTCCGCGGGCTGCAGATAGGACGCGATGTTGCGATTCACGATCACGCTGCCGATCGGCAGCTCCATCTCGGCGAGCTCCTCGATGGCTTCCAGGGTTTCCTGCACCGGCAACGCCTCCAGCAGGGTGACCAGGTGGATGGCCGTCTGCTCGGAGTGCAGCAGCTTCACCACGCCTTCACTCTGCGAGTGCACCGGTCCGCCCTTGGCCAGATCCGACACGGCCTTGGTGACGTCCAGGAAGCGGGCGATCCGCCCCGTCGGGGGTGCGTCGACGACTACCGCGTCGTAGACGGGCAGCCGGTTCTTGTCGACCCGCACCACCGATTCCTTGATCTTTCCGGTGAGCAGCACGTCGCGCAGGCCCGGCGCGATCGTCGTGGCGAACTCGATGGCCCCAATGCGCCGCATCGCCCGCCCGGCGATGCCGAGGTTGTAGAACATGTCCAGGTATTCCAGGAACGCGGCCTCGATGTCGATGGCCAGCGCGTTGACCTGACCGCCGCGTTCGGCGGTCGCGATCTTGACCTCCTGGTAGGGCAGCGGCGGGACGTCGAAGAGTTGCGCAATGCCTTGGCGCCCTTCGACTTCCACGAGAAGGACCTTGCGTCCGCCGGCTGCCAGGGTCAGTGCCAGTGCGGCCGCTATCGTCGACTTGCCCGTACCGCCTTTGCCGGTGACGAAATGCAGGCGGGCCTTGGAGAGCCGCGCCGGCCAGCCGACGGCGCTACCGCCGCTCGATGTGTTTGCCACCTTCGCATGCTAGCCCGACCGGCGTCCGGCCCCCGGGCAGGCCGGAGCCGTTCACATCCGACCGATAAGCTCGCGCCATGAGCCAACCGACCGCATGGGAATACGTCACCGTCCCGCTGCTCACCCACGCCACCAAACAGATTCTCGACCAGTGGGGCGCCGACGGCTGGGAGTTGGTGTCCGTACTGCCCGGGCCAACCGGTGAGCAACACGTCGCGTATTTGAAGCGTCCCAAGTAGATGACTGCCTCCACCCGGCTCGCGGAACTCGGGGTCGCGCTTCCCGAGGTGGTGGCGCCGCTGGCCGCCTATGTGCCCGCGGTGCGGACCGGCAACCTGGTGTACACCGCGGGCCAGCTGCCGCTGCAGGCGGGACAGCTCGCCGGAACCGGCAAGGTGGGTGCGCAGGTCAGCCCGGAAGAAGGCAAGGCGATGGCGCGGATCTGCGCGCTCAACGCCCTCGCGGCCGTCGATTCGCTGGTCGGCATCGACGCGGTGACCCGGGTGGTCAAGGTCGTCGGCTTCGTCGCCTCCGCGCCGGGGTTCAACGGCCAGCCCAGCGTCGTCAACGGCGCTTCGGAACTGCTCGCCGAGGTGTTCGGCGAGGAGGGCGCACACGCGCGGTCGGCCGTCGGCGTTTCCGAGCTGCCCCTGGATGCGCCGGTCGAAGTGGAGCTGATCGTGGAGGTCGGCTCGCGACCGTGACCGACGCGCCCGAGCCGCCGAGCCATCCCGCATACGGCACGCTGCGGGCGGTGACCGAGACTGCCTCGGTTCTGTTGGCCGACAACCCCGGGTTGCTGACGCTCGAGGGCACCAACACCTGGGTGTTGCGCGGCAAGGGCAGCGACGAATTGGTCGTGGTGGATCCCGGGCCCGACGACGACGAGCACATCGCCCGGGTCGCCGAGTTGGGCCGTATCACGCTGGTGCTCATCAGTCACCGGCACGGCGATCACACCGACGGCATCGACAAGCTGGTCGAGCGGACCGGCGCGACGGTGCGGTCGGCGGGCAGCGGGTTCCTGCGCGGCCTCGGCGGTCACCTCACCGATGGCGAGGTCATCGACGCGGCCGGCCTCAAGATCAGAGTGATGGCCACGCCGGGCCACACCGCCGACTCGTTCTCGTTCGTGCTGGAGGACGCCGTCCTTACCGCCGACAGCGTGCTGGGCCGCGGCACCGCCGTCATTGACTCCGAAGACGGCAGCCTGGCCGACTACCTGGAATCGTTGCGGCGCTTACGTGGTCTGGGGCGGCGTACGGTGCTGCCCGGCCACGGGCCCGACCTGCCCGACCTGGAGGCCGTCGCGTCCGGCTACCTGGTGCACCGGCACGAACGGCTGGAACAGGTGCGCGCGGCGTTGCGGCACATCGGCGACGACGCCACCGCGCGCCAAGTCGTCGAACACGTCTATGTGGACGTCGACGAGAAACTCTGGGACGCGGCCGAATGGTCCGTTCAGGCGCAGCTGGACTATTTGCGGCGCTGAACTCGCGCCGAAATCCACGCTAGCGCGGAAAAGTTCGAGTGAACGCGTCGATAACGTCGATCCGACGCAATTCGCGCGCTCCGCGCGCGCTTACCTCGCTCGGCGGGCGAGCCTTTCGGAGTCCGAAATCAGCACACTCTTGCCTTCCAGACGGATCCACCCGCGGTGGGCGAAATCGGCCAGCGCCTTGTTCACCGTCTCCCGGGACGCCCCCACCAGCTGGGCGATCTCCTCCTGGGTCAGGTCGTGGGTGACACGCATGGCGCCACCCTCCTGGGTGCCGAACCGCTGGGCGAGCTGCAGCAGCTGCTTGGCCACCCGGCCCGGCACGTCGGTGAAGATGAGGTCGGCCAGATTGTTGTTGGTGCGGCGCAGCCGCCGGGCGAGCACCCGCAGCAGCTGCTCGGCGATCTCGGGACGGTCGGCGATCCACGCCCGCAGCGCATCGCGGTCCATCGACACGGCCCGCACCTCGGTGATCGTGGTCGCGCTGGAAGTCCTTGGGCCGGGGTCGAAAATAGACAACTCGCCGAACATGTCCGACGGGCCCATGATCGTCAGCAGGTTCTCCCGGCCATCGGGCGAGCGACGGCCGATCTTGACCTTCCCCGAGACGATGATGTACAGCCGATCACCCGGCTCGCCTTCGGCGAAGACCGTGTGCCCACGGGGAAAGTCGACGGGTTGCAGCTGCTTGGTCAGCGCGGCGACCGCGCCGGGCTCAACCCCTTGGAAGATTCCTGCCCTTGCCAGGATCTCGTCCACGTTGCCTCTTCAGCTTTCCAATGATTTGTGTACGGGCAGGTTAATCCCTTGCTCGCGTGATGAGTCTAGCGGTAGGACATTTTGTCCAACGTGCAACGCTACACACGATTGACGTGTCGAGTGGCCTTAAACTGCGGATTGATGTGCGAATGCGCCTGTATTCGCGTCGGCAATGTCAGCTCGGCATGGTCAATGAAGCTGGCGGCGAACGACGGCGCCGCATGCCGCGGCCCGGCCGTCAGCCCGGCCAACGCCGCCTCGGCAACTTCCCGGGCCTCGCGCCGGTGCAGAAATTCCAGCGCCTCCGGCATGCCCTCACGGGCCAGGGTGCGCACGTCGACAATCTCGGCGTGCTCGAAAAGCTCGGTGACAGCGAGCATGGTGACGTCCTCACGGGCGAGCCCCCGTTCGAGCCGCCCCAAGCCGAGCGCCGCCAACATCAGCAACGCCGGAACGCAGGCCACCAGCAACCACGACACAAGGAGAGTAAACAGGCACTTCAATCAACACGAGGTCTCGGCGAGATCACGAAATCAGTACTCTGTCGTAGGTGACAGCGGCAAAGTCGTCCGGACGCTCGAAGTCCACGTCGGTCCCATCGGGCGGTGTCGACGCGCGGCGCTGGTCTGAGGAGACGCGGGTCGGCTTGGTGCGGCGGGCCCGCAGGATGAATCGGGCGCTGGCGCAGGCGTTTCCGGACGCGCACTGCGAGCTGGACTTCACCACGCCGCTCGAGCTGACCGTCGCCACGATCCTTTCGGCGCAGAGCACGGACAAGCGGGTGAACCTGACGACGCCGGCCTTGTTCAAGCGGTACCCCACGGCGCTGGACTACGCGCAGGCGGACCGTGACGAACTGGAAAACCTGATCCGTCCGACGGGGTTCTTCCGCAACAAGGCGACCTCACTCATCGGCCTCGGGCAGGCGCTGGTCGAACGGTTCGACGGCGAGGTGCCTGCCACGATGGAGGAACTGGTCACGCTGCCCGGAGTCGGCCGCAAGACCGCCAACGTCATCCTGGGCAACGCCTTTGGCGTCCCCGGTATCACGGTCGACACCCATTTCGCGCGGCTGCTGCACAGGTGGCGCTGGACCAGCGACAAGGACCCGGTGAAGATCGAGCGCGCGGCCGGTGAACTGATCGAACGCAGCGAGTGGACCATGTTGAGCCACCGCGTGATCTTCCACGGCCGCCGGGTGTGCCACGCGCGCAAGCCGGCCTGCGGTGTGTGCGTGGTGGCCAAGGACTGCCCCTCCTTCGGCCTCGGGCCCACCGAACCGCTGCTGGCCGCGCCCCTGGTGCGGGGGCCGGAAACCGAGCACTTGCTGGCCCTGGCCGGCCTGTAGGCGCCCACCACCTTGACGCGGACCACGCGCTGGACCATCGCGATCCTCGCGGTGGTGGCGGCGCTGGCGGCGGCCCTGGTCGCCCAGCTGCGCGACGAGTCGGGGCCGGCCCCGAAGCCCGGCACGGCCGTCAGCCCGCCCGACCGCGAACACCGCGACGCCGACACGCCTGCCGCGCTGGCGGGTCCGCGGCAGCGGGCCGATCTGGCGCCCTGTCCGGCCGCCGGCGACGGCCCCGGCCCCCCTGCGCTGCGCGGTGTCACGGCCGAGTGCGCCGCCGACGGTTCGGCCGTCGACGTCGCCCGCGCGCTGGCGGGGCGGCGGGTGGTCCTCAACTTATGGGCGTATTGGTGCGCGCCGTGTGCGGCCGAACTGCCCGCGATGGCCGAGTATCAACGGCGAGCCGGGTCCGACGTGATGGTGGTGACGGTGCATCAGGACGAGAACGAGACGGCCGCGTTGCTGCGGCTCGCCGAACTGGGCGTTCGGCTGCCGACCCTGCAGGACGGTCGCCGGCGGGTCGCGGCGGCCCTGGGTGTGGTAAACGTGATGCCCGCGACGGTGGTTCTGCGCCCGGACGGTAGCGTTGCCCAGATGCTGCCGCGGGCCTTCGACAGCGCCGACGAGATCGCCGCCGCGGTCGGAAATGACAAGGGATAAGCCGAAAATTGGACCGACTGGAGCGCCCCGTGAACGTCGGGGGTACGCCCCCGCCCGCGGGAGGTGGTCACCCCACCCGTGCGCGCGGGACGCTTGAGCTGAGCCCCGACGCCTCCCCGTCGTGGCTGCGCCCCCTGGTCGACAACGTCGAGCGGATGCCGGACGCGTACCGGCGCCGGCTGCCGGCCGACGTGCTGGCGATGATCACCGGCAAGGCGGTGTCGGCGTTGCGCGGCAGCGGGCGCGAAGCCGCTGTCTTGGTGCTGTTCTCGGGCCCGGAGTCCGCGCCGGCCGACGGCGGCGTCCCCGACGACGCCGACCTCCTGGTCACCGTGCGGGCCTCGACCTTGCGCCACCACGCCGGCCAGGCGGCGTTTCCCGGCGGCGCCTCCGATCCCACCGATGACGGTCCGGTGGCCACCGCCTTGCGTGAAGCCCAGGAGGAAACCGGGATCGACGTGTCGCGGTTGCATCCCCTGGTCACGATGGAGCGCACGTTCATTGCGCCGTCGCGGTTCCACGTCGTCCCGGTGCTGGCCTACTCGCCGGATCCCGGTCCGGTGGCCGTCGTCAACGAGGCCGAAACAGCGATCGTGGCGCGAGTTCCGTTGCGCGCCTTCATCAACCCGGCCAACCGGCTGATGGTCTACCGGGGCGACCTCGGCCGCCGGTGGGCCGGACCGGCGTTTCTGCTGAACGAGATGCTGGTCTGGGGATTCACTGGCCAGGTGATCTGTGCGATGCTCGACGTCGCCGGCTGGGCCCAGCCCTGGGACACCACCGACGTCCGCGAATTGGACGCGGCGATGGCGCTGGTCGGCGAGCAGGGCGGTCCCCCCCGATGAACATGAACTCGATGACCCCGTCACAGTGGCTTGACGTGGCCGTGCTGTCGGTCGCCTTCATCGCGGCCGTATCGGGCTGGCGTTCCGGCGCGGTGGGGTCGCTGTTCTCGTTCGTGGGTGTGTTGCTCGGCGCGATCGCGGGCGTGCTGCTGGCGCCCCACCTCGTCAGCCACATCGCCGCGCCCCGCGCGAAGCTGTTCGCCGCCCTCTTTTTGATCCTGGCGCTGGTCGTCGTCGGCGAGGTCGCGGGCGTGGTGCTGGGGAGGGCGGTTCGCGGCGCGATCCGCAGCCGCACCATCCGGACGGTCGACTCGTTCATCGGGGTGGGCGTGCAGCTCGTGGTGGTGTTGACCGCGGCGTGGTTGTTGGCGACGCCGCTCACCCAGTCCAAGGACCAGCCCGAGCTGGCCGCCGCGGTGCGCGGCTCGCGAGTGCTGGCCCAGGTCAACGAGGTTGCCCCGCCGTGGCTGAAGACGGTGCCCAAGCGGTTGTCGGCCCTGCTGAACACCTCCGGCCTGCCCGCGGTGCTGGAGCCGTTCAGCCGGACTCCGGTGATTCCGGTCGCCTCGCCCGACCCCGCGTTGGCCAACAATCCGGTGGTGCAGGCCACCGCGCCCAGCGTCGTCAAGGTGCGCAGCCTGGCGCCGAGCTGCCAGAAAGTGTTGGAGGGCAGCGGTTTTGTGATCGCGCCCGACCGGGTGATGACCAATGCGCACGTGGTGGCCGGTTCCAACAGCGTGCAGATCTACGCGAGCGGCAGTCCCCTGGACGCCACCGTGGTGTCCTACGATCCGTCGGTCGACATCGCCATCCTCGCCGTCCCCAACCTGCCGCCGAAGCCGTTGGCCTTCGCTTCGGGCGAGGCGAAAACGGGCACAAGCGTTGTGGTGCTGGGATATCCGGGGGGTGGTAACTTCACCGCGACCCCCGCGCGCATCCGCGAGGTCATCAAACTCAGCGGCCCCGACATCTACCGCGACCCCGCGCCGGTCACCCGCGACGTCTACACCATCAGAGCCAATGTGGAGCAAGGTAATTCGGGGGGGCCGTTGATCGACCTGAACGGCCAGGTGCTCGGTGTGGTGTTCGGCGCCGCGGTCGACGATCCCGACACCGGCTTCGTTTTGACGGCCGACGAGGTGAATGGTCAGCTCGCCAAGATCGGCGACACCCAGCAGGTGACCACGGGGGCCTGCGTCAGCTGACCACGTAGTCGATGAATTTCATCAAGTGTCGGTTGATTTCCTCGGGCACCTCTTCGTGGCTGAAATGCCCTGCGCCATCGATGGATACGTAACGTCCCTGCGGGGCGTAACGCTGCGTCCGGTTGACCGGGTCGGCCAGGACGTAGGGATCGGAGTCGCCGCGCAGGTGTAGCAGCGGCACGCTGAGCTGCCGACACATCGATTTCATGAAGCGGCGGCCTTCGTCGCGCAGCTGACTACGCACCGCCCAGCGCTGGTATTCCAGTGCGCAGTGCGCCGCCGACGGAATCTGGATGGCCATCCGCAGGTAACCGATGGATTCCGAAAAGTCCTCGGAGGCAAGCCACTTGGGGCAGCTGCGGCTGCGGACCACGCGTTCGATCTCCGCGGCGTTGTCGCGGGTCAGCAGCCGCTCCGGCCAAATCGGCACTTGATAGCGCAGCAACGTCGGCAACAGTGCATACCCCTGGTCGCGCCGGGTCAGCGTCGACCGGCGCAGCGCCGCCGGGTGCGGCGAGCTGATCAGCGCGATGGCCGAAACCAATCGCGCGTGCAGCAGCGCGGTGGCCCAGCAGGCCAGGCCGCCGTCGGCGTGGCCGACCAGCGTCGCCGACGAATGTCCCAGCGCCCGAATGAGGCCGGCGGTGTCGCCGGCCAGCGTCCAGCCGTCGTAGCCGCGGGGCGGCTTATCGCTGCCGCCGTAACCGCGCAGGTCGACCGCGACCACCCGCGCCCCGGTCAGTCCCCGCAATTGATGACGCCACGACCACCAAAACGAACCGAAACCGTGCAGCAGCATCACCAGCGGCCGGGCAGTGGGTGGTGCGGTCGTGTCCGCGCCGGTGGGTAGGGCCTCGACGACGTGGAACCGGATGCCGTTGGCGTGCACGTCCAAATGGCGCCACGGCCCGTCGATGCGGGTTACCGACGGATCCGGCGGGGCCATTTACCAGCCCGATGGATCGGTTTCGGGCTTTTCGTGCCTGCCGCGCTCGGCGAGCTGCTTGGGGGCGCCCTGCGCCTTGTCGTGGCCCGGGGTGAGCGCGGTGCGTGTCTCCTTGACCGATTCGATCGTCTCCCGCGGTCCCCGGATCCGGCGCACCTTGAGGAAGCCCAGCAGGGCCAGTAGCGCCCCGACCACTACCTGGACCCCGAACACGATCAGGAACGCCACCCAGCGCCACAGCCAGGTGTCGAGCAGTTCGGCGACGAAGAAGAAGAAAAAGAACGTGGAGTAGAACAGCACCACCAGCGCGGCGATGAAGAAGACACTGCCGGTCAAGCCCTTTTTGACGTCCCGGGTGATCTCCGCGCGGGCCAGTTCGACCTCGGCGCGCACCAGCGTGGAGACCTGCGTGGTCGCGTCCTTGATCAGGTCACCGATCGACGGCTCGGCCGGCCGGGCGTGCGGATCGGTCAGGGGGATCGTGGTCAGGGTGCTGGGCACACCGTTCTTGCCATCGGGTTTGCTCACAGACGGTCCCCTCTTTCGTCACTGCCCGGCGCTGTCGTCGCGGTTCATGTTGCCATGCGGCGCCATGCCAGACGAGGCCAGCCGAAGGCGGCGGGCGGCCCGGCGCCTGTCGGAGGTTGACCGGCGGCGTCGCGAGGGTGTTCAACCAGATGCCCAGGCGCACGGTTTCCAAACTTCTACGGTGTCAGCGGGCCGGAGTTCCGGCGGCCGCGCTGGGCACGGTCAACGGGCCACCGGCCGACTAGACTGATCAGGCCGGTCCGGATTCCGGCCTGTCGATGGGAGTTTCTGTGCAGACGGCGCACCGGTACTTCGTGGCGGCCATGGCGGCAGTGCTCCTGGCCCTGTTGGGCTGCCCCGCTCGCGCCGCGGCCGCCGATGTCAGGATCCCGATGGGCGGCGGCGCCGGCATCGTCATCAACGGGGACACCATGTGCACCCTGACGACCATCGGGGGAGATGCCGCCGGTGAGTTGATCGGTTTCACCTCCGCGCACTGCGGCGGTCCGGGCGCGCAGGTCGCCGCCGAGGGCGCCGAGAACGCCGGCGTCCTGGGCACCATGGTGGCCGGCAACGACAACCTCGACTACGCCGTCATCAAGTTCGATCCCGCCAAGGTGACGCCGACGGCCAACTACAACGGCTTCGCGATCAATGGCCTCGGCCCGGACCCGGCCTTCGGTGAGATCGCCTGCAAGCAAGGCCGGACCACCGGAAACTCGTGCGGCGTCACCTGGGGGCCCGGTCAGGACCCGGGCACCATCGTCATGCAGGTCTGCGGCCAGCCGGGGGACTCCGGGGCGCCGGTGACCGTGAACAACCTGCTGGTCGGCATGATCCACGGGGCGTTCAGTGACAACCTGCCGACCTGCGTCATCAAGTACATTCCGCTGCACACGCCGGCGGTGGTCCAGTCGTTCAACGCGGTCCTGGCCGACATCAACGCCAAGCACCGGCCCGGTGCCGGGTTCACGCCGCTACCGGCCTGAGCCGGCCTGAGGTGGCTACTTCGCGGCTTGGATCGCGTCGAAGACGCTGGCGTCGAGCAGCGTCGACGTGTCACCCAGCTCGCGGTTTTCGGCGATGTCGCGCAGGAGCCTGCGCATGATCTTGCCGCTGCGGGTCTTGGGCAGCTCCGGCACCACGTGAATCTCACGTGGCTTGGCGATCGGCGAGATCTCCCGGGCCACCTCGGCGCGCAGCTCGTCGACGACCCCGTCGTGCACCTCGTACTCGGCGCACAAGACGACGAACGCGCAGACGGCTTGGCCCGTGGTCTCGTCGGTCTTCGCGACCACCGCGGCCTCGGCCACCCCGTAGTGGCCGACCAGCGCCGACTCCAGTTCGGCACTCGAGAGCCGATGCCCGGAAACGTTCATCACGTCGTCGATGCGGCCCACCACCCAGATGGCGCCGTCGCGGTCGTAATAGGCACTGTCGCCCGCGAAGTACCAGCCCTGCTCGGCGAACCTGGACCAGTAGGTCTCGACGTATCGCTCGGGATCACCCCAGATGCCGCGGAGCATGGACGGCCAGGGTTGATCCAGGACCAGGTAGCCGGTGACGTGTTCGCCCTTGTGGATGCCCGGCACCAGCTCGTCGCCGTGGTCGTCGACGATCTTGGCCGAGATGCCCGGCAGCGGCCGCATCGCCGAGCCCGGTTTGGCCGCGGCCACCCCGGGCAGCGGGGAGATCATCGCCGCGCCCGTTTCGGTCTGCCACCAGGTGTCCACGATCGGAAGGCGCTCGGCGCCGATCACCTTGCGGTACCAGCGCCACGCCTCGGGGTTGATCGGCTCGCCCACCGTGCCCAGCAGCCGCAGACTGGACAGGTCATGGGCGTCGGGGATCTCGCGACCCCACTTCATGAAGGTCCGGATGAGCGTGGGTGCGGTGTAATAGATTGTCACCCCGTACTTTTCGATGATCTCGAAATGGCGGTGCTGGGTGGGTGAGTCGGGTGTGCCCTCGTAGAGAACCTCGGTGGCGCCGTTGGAAAGCGGGCCGTAGACACCGTAGGTGTGCCCGGTGACCCAGCCGATGTCGGCGGTGCACCAGAACACGTCGGTCTCGGGCTTGAGATCGAAGACGTAGTAGTGCGTGTAGGAGCTCTGGGCCAGGTAGCCGCCGCTGGTGTGCACGATGCCCTTGGGCTTTCCGGTGGTGCCGGAGGTGTACAGCAGGAACAGCGGCTGCTCGGCATCGAAGGGCTCCGGCGTGTGATCGGGCGACGCGGCGTCGACGACGTCGTGCCACCACAGGTCCCGATCGTCGTTCCACGACACGTCAATCCCGGTGCGCCGCACCACCAGAACGCGCTCGACGGGACTGTCGCCGTCCTCGCCCGACGCAACCGCCTCGTCGGCCGCGTCCTTCAGCGGTGCCGGCTTGCCGCGGCGGAACTGCCCGTCGCTGGTGATCAGCAATTTGGCCTGCGCATCGGCGATCCGGGCCCGCAGCGCCTTCGCGGTGAAGCCGGCGAACACCACGCTGTGCATGACCCCGAGCCGGGCGCAGGCCAGCATCGCGATCACCGCCTCCGGAATCAACGGCATGTAGATCGCGACGCGATCACCGGCGACCAGGCCCAGGCCGGTCAGCGCGTTGGCCGCCTTGCACACCTCTGCCTGCAGGTCGGCGTAGGTCAGGCTGCGGCTGTCGCCGGGCTCGCCCTCCCAGTGGATGGCGACGCGGTCGCCGTAGCCGGCCTCCACGTGGCGGTCCACGCAGTTGTAGGCGACGTTGAGCTTGCCGTCGGCGAACCACTTGGCGAAGGGCGCCTGCGACCAGTCGAGCACCTCGGTGAACGGCGTCGACCAGGAGAGCCGGTTGGCCTGCTTGGCCCAGAAGGCCAGCCGGTCCTCGTCGGCCTCGCGGTACAGTTCCTCGCCCGCGTTGGCCTGTTCGGCGAACGCCGGTGGCGGGGGATACGACGACGGGCCTACGGCGTCTGTGGCGGTCACTGGCTTCCTCCTAGTGTCGAGGCTCGTCAATCGTCAGAGAGCCTAGCCCCACAAGGTGAAAAGCGAAGGTGCAAATGACGGTCAAAGCCGGGCCCTGTAGCGGATAATCACCGGTGTGCCCGGTCACGGGCGGCGCAACCGCCGACTAGCCCCCAGCTTCACCGCGGCCGCAACGGGTTACGCGGCCACCGCCATGCTGGGGTCGCCGGCGTGGGCGATGCCGACCGACACCGCCGACGCGCCCACCCCATGCTGGTCGGATCAGATCGCCGTCGCCGCTTCGCCGACGCAGGCCGCGGTCGGCCACCGCGCGGCGACACTGGTGTTCAGCCTCGCCGGGGGCGCGGAGCCCTGCACGCTGACCGGGTATCCCGGGGTCGACTCGGGTGGGGGCGGGCCGCTCATCCATGCCCAGCCCACACCGCGCGGCTACATGGGAGGCCTGCCGGGCGGCGCCGAGGTGCCGCCCACCGTCATCCTGTCGCTGTCCACCCAGGCGCAGGCCGTCGTCGAGGGCATCGCCGTCGACGCCAACGGCGAGCCCTGCCCCACCTATACCGACCTGCTGGTCAATCCGCCGGACACCACCGTGGTGCTGACCGTGCCGGTCACCATCGACGCTTGCGCGTTGCAGGTGCACCCGGTGACGCCCGTTTGAGCGACGTCACGACTCGGCTTGCACCAAGCAGTAGACCCGCGGCGGCGTGGGGTACGCGTTGGCCTTTGTCCCCGGCGGACACTGCGTTTCGTCGGCGCTGCCGTCGATGCGCTTGTCGACCCTTAGTTTTGCGTAGCGCGCTTCACCGCAATCGGCCGGTGTCAACGTCGTCGTCTCACGCTGGCCCGTCCTCAGGTAGCAGAGCCCTTGTTTGAGGTTGGGGACAAAACACAGCGTGTGGGATTCGTTGGTGAGGCGCGAGTAGACAGAGTCGCCGCGCTTGTTGTCGGGGCACGTCGCCGTCGGCCCGCCTATGGCGGCGAGCTCATAGGTCGCCACGGGATCACCGCAGTCGGTCGGTTGGTTGAGCGAACCCATTTGGACCTCGAATTCGGTGAAGCACTGACCGATTTCGGGCATCGCGGCTCTGGCCGATGGGGTTGGCTGGGCGGTCGTGGGCGAGCCACGATCGTCGCGCGACACGGCGCGCGCAACGTGGACGAGGACGTTCAGCCCGCCCAACGTCAGCAGCACGATACCGATGGTGATCAGCGCGGTGGCGGACTTGCTCGCCGGCCGCGGTGGCTGTACCGCGGGCGGGTAACCGGGATAGGGCGGTGGAGCGGGATACGGGCCCGGATACCCGATGGCCGGTGGCGGCGGCGGATACGGGTAGCCGGGGTGGTGCGGCGGCGGGGACTGTCGACGCCTGCGCGAGCGCTCTAGAAGGCCGATGATCAGACAGACCAAGCCGACTGCGGGAAGGCCGAACGCGAAGATCAATCGGCCGGCTAGCTCAGCCGATTCGTCCGAGGCCAGATACGCGACGGTCACGACGGGATTCTAGGTTGACGAACCCGGCGCGGGCACTTCACCGACCGCCCGCGGCAGGCCCTAGGGTCGGGTGTCATGCGTCGCATGCGGGCCCTTTCCGCCGGGATGGCGGCCGCCGTGCTGTTGGCGGCCGCGTCCCTGACGGGGTGCGGCGGCGGGGCGCTGACCCCTGAGTCGGTGGTGGTGAACGGCGGTGAACCGCCGAACCCGCTGATTCCGACCGGCACGAACGACAGCCTCGGCGGGCGGATCCTGGATCGGCTGTTCGCCGGTTTGGTGTCCTACGATGCCGCAGGCAAGCCGTCGCCGGAGGTGGCGCAGTCGGTAGAGACAACCGACAACATCAACTACCGGATCATCCTCAAGCCCGGCTGGAAGTTCACCGACGGCTCACCGGTGACGGCCCATTCGTTCGTCGACGCGTGGAACTACGGGGCGCTGAGTACCAATGCCCAACTGCAACAGAGCTTTTTCAGCCCGATCGTCGGGTACGACGACGTCGCCGGACTGAGGGCAGGCGGAAAGCCGGCCCGGACCACCATGTCCGGGCTGCAAGTGGTCAACGATCTCGAGTTCGACGTGCGACTCAAGGCGCCGACCGTCGACTTCACGTTGCGGCTGGGACACAATGCGTTCTATCCGTTACCGGCCACGGCTTTTCGGGACATGGCTGCGTTCGGCCGCAACCCGGTCGGCAACGGCCCGTACGAGTTGGCGAACGGTCCCGACGGGCCGGCTTGGGAACACAACGTCAAGATCGACTTGAAACCCAACCCCGACTACCACGGCAATCGCAAACCCCACAACAAAGGCCTCAGGTTCGAGTTCTACGCCAACCTGGACACCGCCTACGCCGACCTGCTGTCCGGCAATCTCGATGTGTTGGACACGATTCCGTCCAGCGCGCTGACGATCTACCAGCGTGACCTCGGTGGCAACGCCGCAAGTGGGCCCGTCGCGGTCAGCCAATCGCTCGACACGCCATTGCGGTTGCCGCACTTCGGCGGCGAAGAAGGCCGACTGCGCCGCCTGGCGCTGTCGGCGGCCATCAACCGGCCGCAGATCTGCCAGCAGATCTTCAACGGCACCCGCAGCCCGGCCCGCGATTTCACCGCCAGCTCATTGCCCGGCTTCGATCGTAACATCCCGGGCAATACCGCATTGGACTTCAATCCCGAACGGGCACGCCAACTTTGGGCGCAAGCCAACGCGATCTCGGCCTGGAGCGGGCGGTACTCCATCGCATACAACGCCGACAGCGGCCATCAAGAGTGGGTGGACGCGGTCGCCAACAGCATCAAGAACGTGCTGGGCATCGACGCCGTCGGCGCGCCGCATCCCACCTTCGCGGGTTTCCGCACCCAGATCACCAACCGCACCATCGATACCGCGTTCCGCGCGGGCTGGATCGGTGACTACCCTTCGATGATCGAATTCCTGGCCCCGCTGTACGCCACCGGAGCGGGATCCAACGACGTCGGATACTCCAACCGGGAATTCGACGCCGGCCTGGCCGCCGCCGAGGCCGCACCAAACCTGCAGCAAGCAGATGTACTGGTCAACGAGGCTCAACGAATCCTGTTGCACGACATGCCCGCCGTGCCGCTGTGGTACTACATCGCGGTGGTCGGATGGTCGCCACAGGTCGGTAGCGTCAAGCTCACCTGGAACGGTCTGCCCGACTACGAGAACATCGTTAAGGCTTGACCGATGGGTTGGTACATCGCGCGCCGCATCGCCATCATGGTGCCCGTCTTCCTCGGCGCCACGCTGCTGATCTACGGCATGGTCTTCCTGTTGCCCGGTGACCCGGTGGCCGCGATCGCCGGGGACCGCCCGCTCACCCCCGAGGTCGCCGCGCAATTGCGGGCCCGCTACCACCTCGATGATCCGTTCCTCGTGCAGTACCTGCGCTACCTCGGCGGCGTGCTGCACGGCGACTTGGGCCGGTCCTACTCCGGGCTGCCGGTGAGTGACGTTCTCGCACATGCCTTTCCAGTGACGGTGCGGCTGGCGCTGATAGCCCTGGCCGTCGAGGCGGTGCTGGGCATCGGGTTCGGCGTGATCGCCGGACTGCGCACGGGGGGAGTCTTCGATTCCACCGTCCTGATCGCCGGACTCGTCATCATCGCGATCCCCATCTTCGTCCTGGGGTTCCTGGCCCAGTTCGTTTTCGGGGTGAGGTTGGGGATCGCGCCGGTCACCGTGGGGGAGCGGTCGACGTTTGGGCGTCTGCTGCTACCGGGCATCGTGCTGGGCTCGGTGTCGTTCGCCTACGTGGTGCGGCTGACCCGATCCGCGGTGGCCGCGAACGCGCACGCCGACTATGTCCGCACGGCCACCGCCAAGGGGTTGTCCCGGCCCCGCGTGGTGACGGTGCACATTCTGCGGAATTCGCTGATCCCGGTGGTCACGTTCCTGGGTGCCGACCTGGGCGCGCTGATGGGTGGAGCCATTGTGACGGAAGGCATCTTCAACATCCACGGCGTCGGCGGTGTGCTGTATCAGGCCGTCACCCGACAGGAGGCGCCGACCGTGGTGTCGATAGTGACGGTGCTGGTGCTGATTTACCTGATCACCAATCTGGCCGTGGACCTGCTGTACGCCGTCCTGGATCCCAGGATCCGGTATGGCTGAGCGATCGGGCTTTTGGCGCGACACGTGGCGCGGGCTGCGCGGCCGCCCGAAGTTCGTCGTCGCCGGCCTGCTGATCCTGCTCATCGTTGCGGTCGCGATGTTTCCGGCCTTGTTCACCGGCGCCGACCCCACCTACGCCGACCCCGGCCAGAGCCTCCTCCCGCCTTCGCGCGCGCACTGGTTCGGCACCGACCTGCAGGGCCACGACGTCTACGCCCGCACCGTCTACGGCGCGCGGGCGTCGGTCACCGTCGGCTTGGGCGCCGCCCTGGTCGTGTTCGTCGTCGGCGGGGCGCTCGGCGCCCTGGCCGGCTTCTACGGCGGCTGGATCGACGCGGTGGTATCCCGCATCAGCGACGTGTTCTTCGGACTGCCGCTGCTGCTGGCCGCCATCGTGCTCATGCAGGTCATGCACCACCGCACGGTATGGACCGTGATCGCCATCCTCGCCTTGTTCGGCTGGCCGCAGGTGGCCCGCATCGCGCGCGGATCGGTGCTCGCGGTGCGCACCAGTGACTACGTGCTCGCGGCGAAAGCGTTGGGGCTGAGCCGCTTTCAGATCCTGCTGCGTCATGCGGTGCCCAACGCCCTTGGCCCGGTCATCGCGATGGCCACCATCGCCCTGGGAGTTTTCATCGTCACCGAGGCCACGCTGTCCTACCTGGGCGTCGGACTGCCCACGTCGGTGGTGTCCTGGGGCGGCGACATCAACCTCGACCAGACGCGGCTGCGGGCGGGCTCGCCCATCCTGTTCTATCCCGCCGGTGCGCTGGCGGCCACGGTGCTGGCCTTCATGATGATGGGCGACGCGCTGCGCGACGCCCTCGACCCGGCGTCTCGAGCGTGGCGGCCATGAACGACATGCCGCTGCTGTCCGTCGAGGGCCTCAAAGTCAGTTTCGGTGATCACGCCGCCGTCCGCGGCGTCGACCTCACCGTCTTGCCCGGCCACACGGTCGCGGTGGTGGGCGAATCGGGATCGGGGAAATCCACCACGGCGGCGGCGATCCTCGGGCTACTTCCTCCCGGCGGCCGAATTACCGCCGGGCGCATCGTCTTCGACGGATCCGACATCGCCAGGGCCGACCGCCGGACGTTGCGCTCCATCCGGGGCCGCGAGATCGGTTACATACCCCAAGACCCGATGACCAACCTCAACCCGGTCTGGAAGGTCGGCTTCCAGGTGTCGGAAGCGTTGCGGGCCAACACCTCCGACCGGCAGACGCGGCGGCGTGCCGTGGAGCTGCTCGCGCAGGCGGGCATGCCGGACCCGGCGAAACAAGCGGCCCGCTATCCCCACCAGCTGTCCGGCGGCATGTGTCAACGGGCCCTGATCGCGATCGGGTTGGCGGGGCGGCCGAGGCTGCTGATCGCCGACGAGCCGACCTCCGCGCTGGACGTCACCGTCCAGCGCCAGGTGCTCGACCACCTGCAGGGGCTCACCGCGGAACTCGGCACCGCGCTGCTGTTGATCACCCACGACCTGGCACTGGCCGCCGAACGCGCCGAGTCCGTCGTCGTGATGCGCGAGGGCGTCGTGGTGGAATCCGGTGCGGCGCGGTCGATCTTGCGGGACCCGCAGCACGAGTACACCCGGCGGCTGGTGGCCGCGGCGCCGTCGCTGACGGTCAAAATCCCGGCCCGGCCCCGCCCGGCGGATCGTGGGCCGTCCGACGACATCCTGGTCGCCTCTGAGCTGACCAAGGTCTACCGCGAGTCGCGCGGCGCGCCGTGGCGGCGAGCGGAATTCCGCGCCGTAGACGGGGTTTCGTTCCGGCTGCGGCGGGCGAGCACGCTGGCGATCGCCGGGGAGTCGGGTTCGGGCAAGTCCACCCTGGCGCAGATGGTGCTCGGCCTCCTGCCGGCGAGCTCGGGCACGGTCGTCTTCGACGGCATCCGCATCGACGACGCGCTGAGCCGGGACCAGCAATTGGCCTTCCGGCGGCGGGTGCAGCCGGTCTTCCAAAACCCTTACAGCAGCCTGGATCCCATGCACACGGTTTTTCGCGCCATCGAGGAACCGCTGCGCATACACCGGCTCGGCGACCGCGGGCAGCGCGAGCGAGCGGTGCGCGAACTCGTCGACCAGGTCGCGCTGCCGTCATCGGTTTTGGGCCGGCTGCCCCGTGAGCTGTCGGGTGGCCAACGGCAGCGGGTCGCGATCGCCCGGGCGCTGGCGCTGCGGCCCGAGGTGCTGGTCTGCGACGAGGCGGTCTCCGCGCTCGACGTCTTGGTGCAGGCGCAGATCCTGGATCTGCTGGCCGAGCTGCAGACCGAGCTGGGCCTCACTTACCTGTTCATCAGCCACGACCTGGCGGTGATCCGGCAGATCGCCGACGACGTCCTGGTGATGCGCGCCGGTCGGGTGGTGGAGCAGGCCCCCACCGACGAGCTGTTCACCCGGGCCCGGCACGAATACACCCGCCGGCTGCTGGAGGCCATCCCGCACGCACCGACATCCGATCGTTGAAGCCGGGATAGGTTGGCAACCTGTGACGGCTGATCCACTGGCTCCGTTGATGGAGTTGCCGGGCGTGGCCGAGGCCAGCGACCGGGCCCGGGACGCGCTCGGCCGCGCCCATCGGCACCGGGCCAACCTGCGCGGATGGCCGGTGACCGCCGCCGAAGCGGCGTTGCGGGCGGCCCGCGCCTCGTCGGTGCTCGACGGTGGTCCGGTCCGGTTGGAAGACCTCGCGGACGCCGGGACCGTCAGTGATCCGGTGTTCGGCGGGGCGCTGCGGGTGGCGCAGGCGCTCGAAGGCGGCGAGGGCCCGCTGGTCGGGATTTGGCGGCGGGCGCCGCTGCAGGCGCTGGCCCGCTTGCACGTGCTGGCGGCGGCCGACCAGGTCGACGAGGACCGGCTGGGCCGGCCTCGCGCCGATGCCGGCGTCGGGCCGCGACTGGAGTTGCTGGCGGATTTGGTGAGCGGCGGTACCCAGGCGCCGGCGCCGGTGGTCGCCGCGGTCGCGCACGGCGAACTGCTGACGTTGCGGCCGTTCGGCAGCGCCGATGGCGTGGTCGCTCGCGCGGTGTCCCGGTTGGTGACCATCGCCAGCGGGTTGGATCCACACGGATTGGGTGTGCCCGAGGTCAGTTGGATGCGCCAGCCGGCCGACTATCGCGACGCCGCGCAAGGCTTCGCCGATGGCACGCCGGCCGGGGTGGGGGCCTGGCTGCTGCTCTGTTGCCGGGCGATGCGGGCCGGCGCGCAGGAGGCTTTGAGCATCGCCGATTCGCTGTCGAGTCGGTAGCTGAATCGGTCGCCGGCGGCCGCAGAAAGCGCTGCCGGACAATGCAAAGCGGGCGACGTCCCGAAGTATTCGGTCCGCCGCCCGCTAGCACGGAACTCGGTTACCATGCGTGCATTTCGGGGCTGCGTGGGTTGGCCTCGGCGATCTTGCGACGCTTCGGTTGCAACCCCACCCAAAGGGCCGTCGACACCATCCACATTTCGCAATTACGCAGGCCCGCAACACTTCTGCCATTATCGCGGCTATGACTCCGCGTGGGTGCCGAGCACCGTGCTGGGCGCCCGGGTCGGGAGATCGAACCTTCTCTTCCGGATCGACCTAGGCCTCACCGGGCTTCCGTGGTTCCTTTGTACTACTAGACCCTTAACGCAGCAAGGCCCAATTTTGCAAAACTTGCGAAGCTGCGCCGAAATGTGTTTGCTGTCGGCGCCCTGGTGGGACTAGAACGCGAAGCGGCGCAACAGCGAATAGGTGACCGCGCCGGCGGCCAGCGCGCTCACGCCCACCGCCGCGGTCGTTGCGATCGCCGCACCCGACGGCGCCGGGATGCGGTCGCGTAGCGACACCGGTCGCGAGAACGACAGCACGGGCCAACCGCGTTCGACGGCCTCCCGGCGCAGTCCGCGGTCGGGATTCACCACGCTGGGGTGGCCGACGGATTCGAGCATCGGCAGGTCGGTGATCGAGTCGGAGTACGCGTAGCAATGCTCCAGCGGGTAGCCCTCGCGGGCGGCCAGCTCGCGGATCGCTTGCACCTTGCCCTCGCCGTAGCAGTAGAACGCTATCTCGCCGGTGTACCGCCCGTCCTCGACGACCATGCGGGTCGCCATCGCGTGGGTGGCGCCGAGCGCCCGTGCGATCGGAGCCACGATTTCCTCGCCGGAGGCGGAGACCACCACCACGTCGCGGCCGCACAATTTGTGGGCGGCGATCAGGTCAAGTCGATCGTCAACGAAACGCTGCACGACATCGTGACGCCGCTGGTGTTCGCCGAAGCCGCGGACC
>NZ_LZKH01000079.1:0-52127 GCF_001672745.1 Mycobacterium sp. E1386 | reverse complement strand
GTAGATGGTGTCCTGGACCACCAACGTCGCCGAAATCGCGCCGGCGCTGGCCATTTTGGGTCGCCCGTTCAGGCGGCGGCGGGGTCGACGACGGTTCGGGTGTCTCACTCATTCCTGAATCATGCCCAGCGTCGCGACGGGCATAACAGGTTCGTCCCACAAACTTGCTGTGAATCGGGATCCGGCGGTTAGTTGCCGGTGATGAAACGACACGCGGCCCGGTGCTCTGGTGAGCACCGGGCCGCTGGTTGTTCGGGAACGGGTTTGACTACCTGGACGGGACGACCGACGACGGGATCTGGCTCGGGCCGGGGGCGCCGGGGGTCGCCGACGCGGGGCCGCCCTGTTGGATGCCGGCGGGTCCACCCTGCTGGGCACCGGGACCGCCCGGACCGCCCATGCGGTGCGGGTGCATCCACGCCGCGTGGTGCTTGTGGTGGTGGTGGCCGTGGTGGCCGCCGCGATGGCCGAGGATGAAGCCGGTGAAGAAGATGACCGCGACGATGAACACGATCCCGGCGACGATGGCGACCCACGCGGCGAGTTGGAAGACCCGCGGGGCCCGGTAGGCCGCCGCCGCTTCCGCGGCGGCCGCTGGCGCAGTTGCGGTGGAGGTCCGCACAGTGGGGGTTTCGGATGTTTCACTCATGAGACAAATGATGAAGGTGTTAACACCAGTCGCGGCTATGCATTACTTAAGTAGCAGCTGTGAGCTGAGCGGCCGTCTTACCTGGTAGAACGGCCAGGGCGGCTTCATCGCCGTCGCCGGACCGGCTCCCCGTTTCCGCCCGGACCCCGTCGATTCGCGGCGACCCAATCAGCCACCCGCTCCACCGCCGAAGATTTACGCTGCCTGAAACGCCTCAACCGCGTCCGCCCGCAGACCGACAAACCGCCGACCCTGCATCAGGAGAAAGCATGACGCTATTTGTCAGTCACTCCAGCCAGGACAAGGCGGCGATCCAGGATCTGTTGAAGGCGTTGCGGGACGCGCGTCAGCACGTGTGGGTTGACGAAACGTTGGGCGGCGGTGACGCATGGTGGCGCACCATCCTCGAGGAAATCCGGGGCTGCGACGTGTTCGTCTTTGCGCTGTCGAACAACTCGATCGCATCGAAACCGTGTCAAGCCGAGTTGCGCTACGCCGAGGCTCTGCGCCGTCCGATCCTTCCCGTGCAGGTGGGCCCGGTCGATTCCATGCGCCTCACTCCGCTGGCGGAGACGCAGGTCATCGACTACCGAAATCCGACCGTGGACAGCGGCATTCAGCTGATCGAAGCGGTGCACGAATTGAAGGACAAGCTTGAGCCGCTGCCTTCACCCCTGCCAGAAGAACCGCCGGTGCCCTTCGCCTACCTGATGCGGCTGGGCCATACCCTCGCGGACCCGGAGCTCAGCGCCCGCCAGCAGGCCGAGTTGGTGTCGGAGCTGAAGGCGGGGCTTCGCGAGGACGGGGCCGATCCGGCTGCGCGCCGCGACATCGCCCGGTTGCTGTCCAAGCTGCGTGATCGTCCGGACGTCACCTATCAGGCGCGAAACAGCATCGATGCCCTGCTGAAGTCGGTGGACGAGGAACCTGCGACCGCGGCAGCCGCACCGATCACGGTCCCCGGCGCGCCGGCGGAGCCCGAATCGGGAGCGGTCACGGCGGACGGCGCCGACGCCGCGCCTCCGCACGCTCCCAAGGTCGGTAAGAGTCACCGGCCGCGCGCCAGGTGGGTCATCGCCGGCGGCGCGGGCTTGGCCGTTCTGATCGCGATCGTTGTCGTCGCGGTGCTGCTGCTCCGCCCCAAGCCGGGTCCCGCCCCGGTGTCCCTGGAATCCATCCTGCTCAGCGACGCGGAGATCAACTCCATCACGGGCACCTCCAATATGGCGAAAACCCCGGACAACCAAGGCAAGACGTTCAAGGACGTCAGCAAGGCGGTTGACGTGTCACCGCGGTGGTGCATGGGCGTGCTCTATCCCGGCGCGGACCTGACGTATGAAGACAGCGGAGAAAAGCAACTCGACTGGGCGGCGCTGGAGGATTCGGGTGGCTGGGTGCGGGCAGGCGAGGGCAATCACCACTTCGTCGATCAGGCCGTGGCGGCCTTTTCGACCAGAGACCAAGCCCTGGACTTCGTGCGGCGCTCGGCCAATGAGTGGGCGGCCTGCGACGGGAAGACGGTGACCGCGACCTACCTGGACAACGGCCGCGCGTACACGTGGGTCGTCGAAAACCTCACCGGGCACGCCCCGCAGATCACCCAGATGTACAGGCAACAGGGCAACGTTGCCAGCTACGCGTGCCAGCGGGTGTTGCAGGCGGCATCCGCTTACGTGATCGACGTGAAGGTGTGTGGGGACCACATCACCGATCAGGGCAGCGTGATCGCCGCGAAAATGGCCGTCAAGGTGCCGAAGTCCGCAGGGCCGAAGTTCTGAACTGGCGGCCGTTCTCACTTCCGCTGGGTGCGGATGATCTGCAGGCCGGCCGAGGCGAGCAGGGCGGGGATCTCCCGAACGAACACGCGGTCGTAGTCGGCGACGTCGTCGGGCAGGTCGGAGAATGCCACCAGATACGGGGTCCTCTTGTTTTCGATGTCCTTCTCGCCCAGAGACCAGCCGTCGGCGAGGCGCTCGGCCATCCAGCGGTCGTGCTCGGCGACCGCCAGCGTCTCGACCTCGTCGGTGCTGAACGCGAATTCCGATGCGTCCCAATCCCGCAGGGGCGCAAGATCACAACCGACGCTTCTCAGCTTGACCGCAATGTGGCGCGCCTGCGCGCGGCTGGAATCTTTGCGTGATTCGTCCAGCTCCGACCACGGTGGCGCGGGTTTACCGGAAGCGAGTTGTTCGGCGCACCAGCGGCGGTGGATGGCATGGGCGATCGCCTCGTACGAACCGCCGCGGGTGAGTTCGACCGTGCAGGTTCGTTCGAGCGTCGGGAAGACATCGATGTCGGGTCCCCCCGCGCCGCCGGCCTCATCGAGGAGCCGGGCGACTCCGCGCGACCGCGTCAGCGCGACCACCAAGGGGACGGCGGGATCCAGTTCATGCCTCAACTGCAACGCCAGCTCAACGGCCTGCTCGTCGTTGTCGGCGGTCACGTAGGCGCGGGCCAGCGGGGGCGCTCCCGCATCGGCGTGATAGGCGCGCAGCCGGTGGATCTTGCTGACCGAGGCGGGCAGGGTGATGAAGCTGCACACCTGCTCGAGGGCGGGATAGTGGCCGAGAAGCAACTGCACCCGGTGGTCGGCCTGGTTGTCGACGACGGTGACCACCAGCTCCCCGGCGTCGTCGGCACGGTGCTCATACCACTCGCGTGCCGCGTGGTATGCCACCCAGGCACCCAAGTCGCCGAGGCCGGCGATGAGGATGTGCGGGCGGTCGCACCCGGTGCCGACGGGAAACGCATCCAGCAGCGACCGCGCGCCGATCTCGTCGGTGTTGAAGAAGTCGAGCGCCGACGCCGCGCGCTCGGCCTCCCGGATCCTCAGCAGCGCGCACAGCTCCGGGTCCGCGATTTGGGCCAGACAGGTCAGCACGTTCCCGGAACGGCCACCCGCAAGCAGGCTGGCAACGGCGACGATCTCGGTGTTGACGGCGTCATGCGGACACAGCGCGAGCAGCCGCGCCGCGCGCCGGACACCGGCCGCCTGCAGGGTTCGTTCCTGCTGCGCGTCGCCGACGATGACCGGCACCCCCCAGCCGTGGCACAACTGCATGTTCGGGTTCGCCGCGTCCGAGTCGATGACAACCACGCGGTCCCCGGCCTCGCGGAGGTGGTGCAGAAACGCGCTGCCGACATCGCCGAGCCCGCACAGGACCACGTGACCGCTCATCAGCGGTACGCGCATCTGTTGCACGCGGTCGCGGAACAGCGACGCCAGGCCGCTGAGCCCCGCGAAGCCGGCGACGAGCGGCGCGAGGAAGCGGGCGATATCCAGCGTGACAGGCAGGTGGTCGTCGACCGGGGTCGACGCGGTGAACAGCTTGAAGCTCCAGAAGACGATGTCGCTCGGTTCGGGATGCCGTCTCCACAACTGCCAGAACCCGATGTTTCCCAGCACCAGCGCCACCACGCCCAGCCCGGCGAGCACATGCCAGCGGTAGTAGGACACCAGACCTGCGACGGACCACAGAAAAGTCCGCACAGAGCCCCGGGCGCCGCGACTGTCGTTCACGCCAATATCGTTTCACCGCTGGTCAGCGATGTCTGGCATATCGCCCCGGCGGGAGGCGGCTTCTCGCTAGTCCGGCTTGAACGGGTTGACGGCGAACTGGATCACCCGATACGGCGCGGCCACGCGCGCGCGAGTGTCCCACTGGCTGACGAAGATTCGCAGCTCGTCGAGCGTCGAGCCGGGCGAGATGTATCCGCCGTACGGCTGCGCGAGCCGGTTGTCGTAGGGCGGCGGCAGGCTCTCCGCGGGCTCGGGCCACTCGTCGTGCTGCACCACCGTGGTCACCGGTGCGTCGCCAAGCGACGTCGGGTCGTTCGCGACACGGACCTCCATGTTGCCCGTCACCGCGTTGAAATACGACAGCACGGCCTTGCCGTCGATCTGCCGAACGCACATCTCGCCCACCGCGTCCGGCCACAGCGGGGTGGGGGGCTTGCCCCAGCCGCCGTCGGGTCCGGCCGCCCAGCCCTGCCAACGGGACCGGTCGGTAAACGTTTGCGGGGTGGCCCGATACAGCACGACGGGATCCCGACGGGTGAAGCTGTCGGCGACGATATACACCCATCCGGTGGGCGAGTCGGGCGTGGGGATCGGGTCGTAGTAGCCGCTGATCTGTGTCTGTGAGCCGCCCTGGTACGACGCGGGTCGCCGCGATCCCGCGAGGGTCTGCCAGCCCGCCCGCGCGGGTTCGGCCGCGACGAGCCGGGAGCTTTGCGGCTCCAGGTTCTTCGTGGTCGTCACCATCATGTAGTTGCGCCGGTTGATCTGCACCACGCCCGCGGGCAGCTGCGAGGCGCCGGGCGGGGCGGGGTCGGCGAGCAGCGGTTTGCTGACCCCTGTCACGCCGGTGTAGCGCACGCCGGCCGGGTCGTCGACGGAAGCGGTGTCCACGCGCAGCGCCACCGGCGCGTACCAGCCGCCGAACCCGACGCCTTGGCCGGCGAAGCTGTCGCCGCAGACCTGCAACAGCTCGGCGGGGAACTCGACGAACTCACAGAGATCCGTCGCGCCGATGCCGTAGTCGCCGGTCGGGGTGCCGGTGCCGGCCGTCGGGCCGATCCGCAGCACCTGACCGGGCGCCAGCGGCTGAACGATCGGCTCGGGGACCGGCGCGGGCGGGTCGGCGTGCGCGGCCCAAAACCATTGCGGCGCAAACAGAATCACAGCAAGCGAGCACCGCGCGACCAGTCGGGCGTGGGCGGTGCTCACCCGCCTATTACAGCTGGGCGGCCAGCAGCTCGGCAATCTGGATGGTGTTCAGCGCCGCCCCCTTGCGCAGGTTGTCTCCCGAGACGAACAGGGCGAGGCCGCGCCCATCGGGGACACCGGGGTCCTGCCGGATGCGGCCGACCAGCGATTCGTCGACGCCCGCGGCCGCCAACGGGGTCGGCACGTCGACGACCTTGACGCCGGGCGCGCCGTCGAGCAGCGCCCGCGCACGCTCGGGCGACAGCGGCCGCGCGAATTCGGCGTTGATCGACAACGAGTGCCCGGTGAATACCGGCACCCGCACGCAGGTCCCGCTGACCGCCAGGTCGGGGATGCCGAGGATCTTGCGGCTCTCGTGCCGCAGCTTCTGGTCCTCGTCGGTCTCCCCCGAGCCGTCGTCTACCAGCGACCCGGCCAACGGCACCACGTTGAAGGCGATCGGCGCGACATAGGTCTTCGGCGCCGGGAACTCGACCGCGGAGCCGTCGTGCACCAACTGCTCGGCGTCGTCGATGACCGCGCGCGCCTGCGTGGCCAGCTCCTCGACGCCGACCAGCCCGCTGCCCGACACGGCCTGATAGCTCGACACCACCAGGCGGGTCAGCCCGGCCTCGTCGTGCAGCACCTTGAGCACCGGCATCGCGGCCATCGTGGTGCAGTTCGGGTTGGCGATGATGCCTTTGGGTCTGCGGTGGGCGTCCCGCTCGAAGTTCACCTCGGACACCACCAGCGGCACTTCGGGGTCCTTGCGCCACGCCGACGAGTTGTCGATCACCGTCACCCCAGCCGCGGCGAACCGTGGCGCCTGCACCAGCGACATCGTCTTGCCGGCCGAGAACAACGCGATGTCCAGGCCGGTCGGGTCCGCCTTCGCGGCGTCCTCGACTTCGATCTCCTGGCCGCGGAATTCCAGCTTGCGCCCTTGCGAGCGGGCGGACGCGAAGAACCTCACCTTTAACTCACCACCAGTCGCGGGGAAGTCCCGCTCGTCGAGCAACCTGCGCATCACCTGGCCCACCTGGCCGGTGGCGCCTACGACGCCGATGGCAACCATTTACCTGCCCGTCCCCGCGTACACCGTCGCCGACTCCTCGCCGCCGAGCCCGAACGCCTCGTGCAACGCCACGACGGCCTTGTCTAGTTCGGTGTCGCGGCACAGCACCGAGATGCGGATCTCGGAGGTGGAGATCAGCTCGATGTTGACGCCCACCTCCGCCAGGGCCTCACAGAAGGTCGCGGTGACGCCCGGGTGGCTGCGCATGCCCGCACCGATCAGTGACACCTTGCCGATGTGGTCGTCATAGAGCAGCTGGGTGAACCCGATCTCGTCCTTGAGCGAATCCAGCTTGGCCACCGCCGTCGGCCCGCTGTCCCGCGAGCAGGTGAAGGTGATGTCGGTCTTGCCGTCCTCGACCTTGGAGACGTTCTGCAACACCATGTCGATGTTCACGTCGGCCTCCGCGACGGCCCGGAACACCCGGGCCGCATAGCCGGGGATGTCGGGGATGCCGACGATGGTCACCTTCGCCTCGCTGCGATCGTGCGCGACTCCGGTAAGGATGGGGTCTTCCATGGCGATGTCCTTGATCGATCCCTTGACGACGGTGCCCGGCTTGTCCGAGTACGACGAGCGGACGTGCACCGGAATGTTGTAGCGGCGAGCGTATTCCACGCAGCGCAGCATCAGCACCTTGGCGCCGCACGCCGCCATCTCGAGCATCTCCTCGAACGTCACGGTGTCCAGCCTGCGGGCGTTGTGCACGATCCGGGGGTCAGCGCTGAAGATGCCGTCGACGTCGGTGTAGATCTCGCAGACGTCGGCGTGCAGCGCGGAGGCCAGGGCGACGGCGGTGGTGTCCGAACCGCCCCGGCCCAGCGTGGTGACGTCGCGGGTGTCCTGGCTGACCCCCTGGAACCCGGCGACCAGCACGATGCGCCCCTCGTCGAGCGCATCCCGCAGGCGGCCCGGCGTGACTTCGATGATCTTCGCGTTGCCGTGGGTGCCGGTGGTGATGACGCCGGCCTGCGAACCGGTGAACGAGCGCGCCTGCGCTCCCAGCGATTCGATCGCCATGGCCACCAGCGCGTTGGAGATGCGCTCGCCGGCGGTCAGCAACATGTCGAGTTCGCGCGGCGGCGGGGCGGGGCACACCTGCTGGGCAAGGTCCATCAGGTCGTCGGTGGTGTCGCCCATGGCCGAGACCACCACGACGACGTCGTTCCCCTGCTTCTTGGTCGCGACGATGCGCTCGGCGACACGACGGATTCGATCGGCGTCGGCCACCGAGGATCCGCCGTACTTTTGCACGACGAGCGCCACTACTTTTCCCGCCCTTCCGCCACGTTTTAAGCCCACAACAGAATACGTGGCTGCGCATAACGGTTTACCCAGCGTTGCTAAGCACTCCGGCCTGCGGTTTTGAGCGAGTTCTAGCGCAATTTTCTCCGCGACGCCAATCGCGGTAGAGTTCTCCTCGTGCAGCGGGTGCTCCTCCTCGGACGCCGCGACGGGGTCTGATCCAGACCGGCTTCCCGTCGCGGGTGTTCGCGATGCGCCGGTCTGAGGTTCCTTCTGACACCCCCGGAGCAACTACCGTGACTTCCAATCCCGACGCCTATACGTCAACACGTTCGATCGTCAAACCCGCGGGCCCGCCGGGGCCCGGCCAGCCCGCATGGAACCCGCAGCGCGGTTCGGCGATGCCGGTCAACCGGTACCGGTCCTTCGCCGAGGAAGTCGAGCCCATCCGCCTGGCCGACCGCACCTGGCCCGACCGCGTCATCGACCGCGCCCCGCTGTGGTGCGCGGTGGACCTGCGCGACGGCAATCAGGCGCTGATCGACCCGATGAGCCCCACCCGCAAGCGCCGCATGTTCGATCTGCTGGTTCGCATGGGTTACAAGGAGATCGAGGTCGGCTTCCCGTCGGCCAGTCAAACCGACTTCGACTTCGTTCGCGAGATCATCACCGACGGCGCCATTCCCGACGACGTCACCATCCAGGTGCTGACTCAGTGCCGTCCCGAACTCATCGAGCGCACCTTCACCGCGTGCGAGGGTGCGCCGCGGGCCATCGTGCACTTTTACAACTCGACGTCAATCCTGCAGCGCCGCGTGGTCTTTCGCGCAGACCGGGCGGCCGTGCAGGCCATCGCCACCGACGGCGCCCGCAAGTGCGTCGAAGAGGCGGCCAAATACCCTGGCACGCAATGGCGTTTCGAATATTCGCCGGAGTCCTACACCGGAACCGAGCTCGAATACGCCAGGCAGGTGTGCGACGCCGTCGGCGAGATCATCGCGCCGACGCCGGAGAACCCGATCATCTTCAACCTGCCCGCCACGGTGGAGATGGCCACTCCCAACGTCTATGCGGACTCGATCGAGTGGATGAGCCGCAACCTGGCCAACCGGGAATCCGTCATCCTGAGCCTGCACCCGCACAACGACCGCGGAACGGCCGTCGCCGCAGCCGAATTGGGCTTCGCCGCGGGCGCCGACCGGATCGAGGGTTGCCTGTTCGGCAACGGCGAGCGCACCGGCAACGTGTGCCTGGTGACGCTGGGGCTCAACCTGTTCTCCCGCGGCGTGGACCCCCAGATCGACTTCTCCAACATCGACGAGATCCGTCGCACGGTGGAGTACTGCAACCAGCTGCCGGTGCCCGAGCGGCACCCCTACGGCGGGGACCTGGTCTACACCGCGTTCTCCGGCAGCCACCAGGACGCGATCAACAAAGGCCTGGACCAGATGAAGATCGACGCGGACGCCGCGGACGCCGACGTCGAGGACATGCTCTGGCAGGTGCCGTATCTGCCCATCGACCCCAAGGATGTCGGCCGCACCTACGAGGCGGTGATCCGGGTCAACTCGCAGTCCGGCAAGGGCGGGGTTGCCTACATCATGAAGTCCGACCACGGCCTCGCGCTGCCGCGGCGGTTACAGATCGAGTTCTCCCGCGCGATCCAACAGATCGCAGAGGGCACAGCGGGTGAGGGCGGCGAGGTCTCCCCGAAGGAGATGTGGGACGCGTTCTACGAGGAGTACCTGGCCCCGGTGTGGCCGCTGGAGCGGATGAAGCAGCGGGTCGAGGCGTCGGAGGAAGACAGCGGCACCACCACGATCACCGCGACCGTGAAGGTCAACGGGGTGGAGACGGAGATCAGCGGCGCCGGCAACGGCCCCCTGGCGGCGTTCGTGCACGCGCTGGGCGATGTGGGGTTCGACGTCGCGGTCCTCGACTACTCCGAGCACGCTATGAGCGCCGGCGACGACGCACAGGCCGCGGCGTACGTGGAGGCGTCGGTCAACGGCCGCACGGTGTGGGGCGTCGGCATCGCGCCGTCGATCACCACCGCGTCGCTGCGCGCCGTCGTGTCCGCGGTCAACCGCGCGTCGCGCTAGCCGGCGCTAGAACAGCGCGAGCTGCTGGTCGAGCGTCGTGGTGTCGGTGAACTCCTCCATGCTGGTGCCGCTGACGACGGCGCAGATGGAGTCCATGAACTGCGTGTCGGAAATCACCGGTATCCCCAGCTGCCGGGCCAGGTAGCCCTTGCCCTGGTCCGGGGCGGGATCGTTGCAGACCACCAGCGACGTCTCCCCGTCGACGGTGTCGCTGTAGGCCAGCCCGGCATGCAGGATCCGCTCCACGAGTTCCTCGTGGGTGCGCCCGACCTCGGCCGCCAGGGCCACCCGCATGCCCTGCACCAGCGGCCTGCCGCCCACGTAATGGCCGGGGTTGAGATACGGGCAGGGCATCCGCGAGGCCAGCACCTTCAACGGGCGCAGCTCGTCATGCGTGACGCGGCCGTTCGGCCAGCGGCGTCGCGTCACCGGATGCACCGGCAGCCAGATGTCGCATTCGCGCGCCCGCTCCAGGGCCGAGGCCAGCACACCGGTCAGCACCATTGCGTCGTCGAAGGCGTCGTGCGGCCGTTCCTGAGTCACGCCCCAGTGCGCCGCCAAGGTCTCCAACCGCAGGTTGTCGATGCCGAGATCCAGCCGCCGGGCCAGCTCGACCGTGCACATGACGGAGTCGATGGGGAGTTCGGCCTCGGCGAGCTCGGCTTCGGCGGCCAGGAACGCGTAGTCGAACGCGACGTTGTGGGCTACCAGCGTGCGGCCGTCCAGCACCTTGACCACGTCGTCGACGATGTCGGCGAACTGCGGTTGGTCTTCGAGCATGGCGGCGGTCAGGCCGTGCACGTGGGTGGGCCCGGGATCGACCCCGGGGTTGAGCAGGCTGACCACGGATTGCTCGACGCGCCCGTCGTCGTCGAGGCCGAGCACCGCCAGGCTGATGACCCGGGCCTGGCCCGGCCGAAAGCCCGTGGTCTCGACGTCGATGACAGCCCAGCCCCCGTCCGGCTCGCTGGCCGGTCGCCCCCAGGACACCCGGTTCATGACTTGAGGATGGCACGTCCGACCGACAACGCCTGGTCGCTGCGCTGCCGTGTCGGCGGTGAATTCGATGCGGCCGGTGGCCGCCTTTAAACTGCGCGGGTGATCACCACCCGCGCACGCCTCGCCCTCGCCGCCGGAGCGAGCGCGCGCTGGGCATCGCGGGTGACTGGGCGCGGCGCCGGGGCGATGATCGGCGGCCTGATCGCGATGACCCTGGATCGCTCGGTGCTCCGCCAGCTCGCGGTCGGAAGGCGCACCGTCGTCGTCACCGGCACCAACGGCAAGTCGACCACCACCCGGATGACCGCCGCCGCGCTGGGCACGCTGGGACCGGTGGCCACCAACGCCGAGGGCGCCAACATGGACGCCGGCCTGGTGGCCGCGCTGGCCGCGCACCGCGATGCGCCGCTGGCGGCCCTGGAAGTCGACGAGATGCACGTGCCGCACGTCTCCGATGCCGTCGAGCCCGCGGTCGTCGTGCTGCTCAACCTGTCGCGCGACCAGTTGGACCGGGTCGGCGAGATCAACGTCATCGAACGCACGTTGCGGGCCGGGCTGGCCAGGCACCCGACGGCGGTCGTCGTCGCCAACTGCGACGACGTGCTGATGACGTCGGCGGCCTACGACAGCCCGAACGTGGTCTGGGTGGCCGCGGGCGGCTCGTGGGCCAACGACTCGGTCAGCTGCCCGCGCAGCGGCGAGGTCATCGTCCGCGAGCAGGGCCACTGGTATTCCACCGGCGCGGACTTCAAGCGGCCCAGCCCGCAGTGGTGGTTCGACGACGAGACGCTGTATGGGCCCGACGGGCTGGCGCTGCCGATGCGGTTGGCGCTGCCGGGCGCGGTCAATCGGGGTAACGCCGCCCAGGCCGTCGCCGCGGCCGTCGCGCTGGGCGCCGATCCCTCGAAGGCGGTGGCGGCCGTGTCGGGCGTCGACGAGGTCGCCGGGCGCTACCGGTCCGTCCGCGTCGGCAACCACGAAGCGCGGATCCTGCTGGCCAAGAACCCGGCCGGCTGGCAGGAGGCGCTGTCCATGGTGGACAAGCAGGCGGCCGGGGTGGTCATCTCGGTCAACGGGCAGGTGCCCGACGGCGAGGACCTGTCCTGGCTGTGGGACGTGCGCTTCGAGCACTTCGAGAGCACGGCCGTCGTGGCCGCCGGGGAACGCGGCACCGACTTGGCGGTGCGCCTCGGCTACGCCGGCGTCGACCACACCCTGGTGCACGACACCGTGGCTGCGATCGCGTCCTGCCCGCCGGGGCGGGTCGAGGTCGTCGCCAACTACACCGCGTTCCTCCAGCTGCAACGGGCGTTGGCGCGCCATGGCTGACTCGGCGGTGCGGATCGGGCTGGTGCTGCCCGACGTGATGGGCACCTACGGCGACGGAGGCAACGCGCTGGTGCTGCGCCAGCGGCTGCGGCTGCGGGGCATCGCCGCGGAGATCGTCGAGATCACGCTCGCCGACCCGGTGCCGGACTCGCTGGACCTCTACACCCTGGGCGGCGCCGAGGACTATGCGCAGCGGTTGGCCACCAGGCACCTGATCAAACATCCCGGGCTGCAGCGGGCCGCGGAGCGGGGAGCGCCCGTGCTGGCGATCTGCGCCGCCGTCCAGGTGCTGGGGCGCTGGTATGAGACGTCGGCGGGGGAACGGGTCGACGGCGTCGGCCTGCTCGACGCGACCACCTCGCCGCAGGACGCCCGCACCATCGGCGAGCTGGTCAGCAAGCCGCTGCTACCCGGGCTGACCCAGCGGCTCACCGGTTTCGAAAACCACCGGGGCGGCACCGTCCTGGGCCCGGCCGCGTCGCCGCTGGGCGCGGTGGTCAAGGGCTCGGGCAACCGGGCGGGCGACGGCTTCGACGGCGCGGTGCAGGGCAGCGTCGTCGCCACCTACATGCACGGGCCGTGCCTGGCCCGCAACCCGGAGCTGGCCGACCTGCTGCTGAGCAAGGTGGTGGGTGAGCTGGCGCCGCTGGACCTGCCCGAGGTGGAGATGCTGCGCCGCGAGCGGTTGGGGGCGCGCTGACGTGAATGAGATCGCGAGAATCAGCCGGCCGGGGTTGGCGGGCGGCGCCCTGCTGGTCGCGGCCGCATTGATTACGCCGGTGCCGGCGCACGCCACCCCGGAGGTGCCGAGCGGTAGCTACACCGTGCTCTATACCGACAGCGACAAGTCGACCACGTGGCTCTTCGCCCCCTGCGGATCGGACTGCACGCTGGCGACCTCGCAGGACGGCGGGACGTTCGTCATCAGCTGGGAGTTCGACCTCGCGAACGGACGCTGGACCCACAGCGGCGCGACGCAGGCGCCGTGCGCGAACGGAACAACGGTCCCGGCAACCGTCGACTACAGCTTCGACGCCGTGTCGCTTGCCGGTGAGGGCAGGACGACCACGTCCGACGGGTGTGGCGGTCCAGGCTCGACGGTCACCCGGCCGTTCCGATTGACCAAAACCTGAACGACCTCAGACCATCGCCCGGCGGCCGGCCAGCGCGCGGCCCAGCGTCAGCTCGTCGGCGAATTCGAGGTCGCCGCCCATCGGCAGCCCGGACGCGATCCGCGTCACGGTCAGTCCGGGGATGTCGCGCAACATCCGCACGAGGTAGGTGGCCGTCGCCTCCCCCTCGGTGTTCGGGTCGGTCGCGATGATCACCTCGGTGATGTCGACGTCGTCGACCCGCTCCCCGATCCGGCTCAACAACTCGCGGATCCGCAGCTGATCGGGCCCCACACCCGACAGCGGGTCCAGCGCGCCGCCCAGCACGTGGTAGCGGCCGCGGAACTCGCGGGTGCGCTCGACGGCCTGGACGTCCTTCGGCTCCTCGACGACGCACACCAGCGAGCCGTCCCGGCGGGGGTCCGAGCAGATGCGGCAGCGCTCGTTGTCGGAGACGTTGCCGCACACCGCGCAGAACCGCACGCCGTCGCGGACCTTGCCCAGCGCCGCGGTCAGCCGGTCGATGTCCGGCGGTTCGACCGACAGCAAATGGAAGGCGATGCGCTGAGCGCTTTTGGGCCCGATGCCCGGCAGCTTGCCGAGCTCGTCGATCAGGTCCTGGACGGGTCCTTCAAACATGTCGGAAGATCTAGAGCCCCGGCGCCGGGGCCGGCGGCTGGCCCGGGGGTGGGCCGCCGAAGCCGCCGGCCAGCGCGCCCAGCCGCTCCTGCGCCATCCGGGTGACCTGCTTCGACGCGTCGCCCATGGCTCCGACGATCAGGTCCTGCAGCGTCTCGACGTCCCCGGGGTCGACGACCTTGGGATCGATCTGCACCGCGACCACTTCGCCGCTGCCTTTGACGGTCACCCTGACCAGGCCGCCGCCGGCCTGCCCGTGCACCTCGGCATTGGCGAGCTGTTGCTGGGCTTCCATCAACTTCTGCTGCATCTCTTGCGCCTGGGCCAGCAGCGCCGACATGTCGCCTCCGGGTTGCATGACAGTCCCCTCGCATCTTGGTCTCGAGTTGGTTTCGCCTGCGTGTGTCCGGCGATTCGAAACACTCAGCGTAGACCGCGCGACGCTACCTTTGCGCCGTGGACCTACGAGTGAGCAGGCGTGTCGGCATCAAGTTGGTCATCGGCGTGCTGGTTGCCGCCTCGGCCACGATCACCCCGACCGCCGGTGCGGTCCCGTCCAACATCGCCGGCATGGTGGTCTTCATCGATCCCGGCCACAACGGCTCCAACGACGCGTCCATCAGCCGCCAGGTGCCCACCGGCCGCGGCGGCACCAAGGACTGCCAGGCGAGCGGGACGTCGACCAACAGCGGCTACATGGAACACACCTTCACCTGGGACACCGCGCTGCGGGTCCGCCAGGAGTTGAACGCCCTCGGCGTCCGGACCGCCATGGCCCGCGGGAACGACACCGGGCTGGGACCGTGCGTCGACGAGCGCGCCAACATGGCCAACGCGTTGCATCCCAACGCGGTCCTGAGCATCCACGCCGACGGCGGCCCGGCCTCGGGCCGGGGATTCCACGTCAACTATTCGGCCCCGCCGCTCAACCAGGTGCAGGCCGGACCGTCGGTGCAGTACGCCCGGATCATGCGCGACCAGATGCAGGCCTCCGGGATTCCGCCGGCCAACTACATCGGCCAGAACGGGCTGTACGGGCGCTCGGACCTTGCCGGGCTGAACCTGGCGCAGTACCCGTCGATCCTGGTCGAGTGCGGCAACATGAAGAACCCCGCGGACTCGGCGCTGATGGAGTCGGCCGAGGGCAGGCAGAAGTACGCCGACGCGATGGTCCGCGGCGTCGCGGGTTTCCTCGCCTCGCAGGGCCAGGCGCGCTAGGCGGAGCCTTCCAATTCGTTCTTCAGGTTGGCCAAGACCTCACCCTGAATCCGCTTGAGCCCCAACGGCGCAAAGGTTTTCTCGAAGAAGCCCTTGACGCCGCCCGCACCGGTCCAGGTCGTCTTCACGGTGACGCTGGACCCGGGTCCGGCGGGGGCCACGGTCCAGTTGATGATCATCGACGAGTTCGCGTCCTTCTCGATGACGGAATGGCCGGCGACGTCGACGTTGACCTGCACATCGCGGACGCGAGATTTGGTGGCCTGCAGCTTCCATTTGGCGACGGTGCCCGCTCCCTGGCCGCCCTGCAACACCTGGTAATCGCTGTACTGCGGGGACAGAATCTTCGGGCGCACCCGCTGATAGTCCGCGACGGCCGCGAGGGTGGCGGCCGGCTCGGCATTGACCAAAATTGTGCTGGCAGCACTCACCTGTCCCAAAACAACTCCCGAAAGCTATGCCGCCCGCGCGCGGGTGCACGGGCTGTGGTCGAAGACTAGGGTATATGTGGTGCCTGTCCCTGGATCTGCACTCTCGGCGCACAAGTCGGGCGTTGACCGGTTGATGGCGAGTTATCGATCCATCCCCGCGACGTCCGCCGTCAGGCTCGCCAAGCCGACCTCAAACCTGTTCCGCGCCCGCACTAAACGCGACGCCCCCGGCCTGGACACGTCGGGGCTGACCGGCGTGCTGAGCGTCGATCCCGAAGCCCGCACCGCCGATGTGGCCGGCATGTGCACCTACGAGGACCTGGTGGCCGCGACGCTGCCTTACGGCCTTTCGCCACTGGTCGTCCCGCAATTGAAGACCATCACGCTCGGTGGCGCGGTCAGCGGCCTGGGCATCGAGTCGGCGTCGTTTCGCAATGGCCTGCCCCATGAATCCGTGCTCGAGATGGACATCCTCACCGGCGCCGGCGAGTTGCTCACCGCGTCGCGCACCCAGCATCCCGACTTGTTCCGTGCCTTCCCCAATTCCTATGGGACGCTTGGGTATTCAACGCGGCTGCGGATCGAGCTGGAGCCCGTCGCTCCGTTTGTCGCGTTGCGGCACGTCCGGTTCCGCTCGCTGCCCGCGCTGATCGCGGCGATGGAACGCATCATCGATACCGGCGGGCAGGGCGGCACGCCGGTCGACTATCTCGACGGTGTGGTGTTCAGCGCCGACGAGAGCTACCTGTGCGTGGGCCGGCGAACCACCACCCCGGGACCGGTCAGCGACTACACCGGGAACAGCATCTACTACCAGTCGATCCGGCACGACTCCCCCGGCGTGGAAGCCACCAAGGACGACCGGCTGACCATGCACGACTACTTCTGGCGCTGGGACACCGACTGGTTCTGGTGCTCGCGCGCGTTCGGCGTGCAGAACCCGCGGCTGCGGCACTGGTGGCCGCGTCGCTACCGGCGCAGCAGCGTCTACTCGAAGCTCGTCGCCATCGACCAGCGCTTCGGCGTCGCCGACCGGATCGAGAAACGCCATGGGCGTCCCCCGCGTGAGCGGGTGGTCCAGGATGTCGAACTGCCGGTCGAACGGACCTGCGAGTTCCTGGAGTGGTTCCTGCAGAACGTGCCCATCACCCCGATCTGGCTGTGTCCGCTGAGGCTGCGCGATGACGGGGGCTGGCCGCTGTATCCGATGCGGCCGGACCACACCTACGTCAACATCGGCTTCTGGTCTTCGGTGCCGGCGGGCGCAACGGAAGGCGCCACCAACCGGACGATCGAAGCGAAGGTGAGCGAGCTCGACGGGCACAAGTCGCTGTATTCCGATTCGTATTACGCCCGTGAGGAATTCGACGAGTTGTACGGCGGCGAGGCCTACAACACGATCAAGAAAACCTACGACCCCGATTCCCGGCTACTCGACCTCTACGCGAAGGCGGTGCAACGGCGATGACGACAACCAAAGAACCCCGCCGCGCCACGGCCCGAAAACTCAGCATGGCGGAGATCTTGGAGATCTTCGCCGCCACCGGGCGACACCCGCTGAAGTTCACCGCCTACGACGGCAGCACCGCGGGCAGCAAGGATGCCCAACTGGGCCTGGATCTTCGGACCCCGCGCGGCGCCACCTACCTGGCCACCGCTCCCGGCGAACTCGGCCTGGCCCGCGCATATGTGGCGGGCGACATGGACCTGTACGGCGTCCACCCCGGTGATCCCTACCAGCTGCTCAAGACGCTGACCGACCGCGTGCAGTTCAAGCGGCCGCCGGCGCGGGTGCTCGCCAACGTGGTGCGCTCGATGGGGCTGGAGCGGCTGGTACCGGTTCCCCCGCCGCCGCAGGAGACCCCGCCCCGGTGGCGGCGGATCGCCGACGGGCTGATGCACACCAAGACCCGCGACGCCGAGGCCATCCACCACCACTACGACGTTTCCAACACCTTCTACGAATGGGTGCTCGGCCCGTCGATGACGTACACGTGTGCGGTCTACCCCGACGCCGACGCGACTCTGGAAGAGGCCCAGGAGAACAAGTACCGGCTGGTCTTCGAGAAACTGCGGCTGCAGCAAGGTGATCGGCTGCTCGACGTGGGCTGCGGTTGGGGCGGCATGGTGCGGTTCGCCGCGCGACGCGGTGTCCGGGTGATCGGCGCCACCCTGTCGGGCGAGCAGGCGAAGTGGGCGCAACGGGCGATCCAGGATGAGGGTCTCGAGGACTTGGCCGAAGTCCGGCATTCGGACTACCGCGACATCCGCGAGGGCGGGTTCGACGCGGTGTCCTCGATCGGGTTGACCGAGCACATCGGCGTCAAGAACTACCCGGCCTACTTCGGGTTCCTGAAGTCAAAGCTGCGCACCGGCGGGCTGCTGCTCAATCACTGCATCACCCGCCACGACAACAAATCGACTTCTTTCGCGGGCGGCTTCACCGACCGGTATGTCTTCCCGGACGGGGAGCTGACCGGCTCGGGACGCATCATCACCGACGTCCAGGACGTGGGCTTCGAGGTGCTGCACGAGGAGAACTTCCGGCATCACTACGCGATGACGCTGCGCGACTGGTGCCGCAACCTGGTCGAGCACTGGGACGAGGCGGTCGACGAGGTCGGCCTGCCCACCGCCAAGGTGTGGGGCCTGTACATGGCGGCCTCGCGGGTCGCCTTCGAGCAGAACAACCTGCAGCTGCATCACGTCCTGGCGGCCAACGTGGACGCGCGAGGCGGCGACCATCTGCCGCTGCGGCCCTGGTGGACGCCCTAGGTCACCAGCTCAGCCGTTATCGATCCGGCGCGCGCCCAGCTCGTTCTGCAACAGCTCGAGCGCGACCTCCTCGGGATCGCGGCGCGGCGCCGACGACTCCGTGCGGCCGGCTTCGGCGAGCATGTGCTCCTCTTCGTCGCGCTGCGCCACGTCGGGCGCGGGTTCGGCGGCCCTCGGCGCCGGAGCGGCCGCCTCGACAGGCGCTGCGGCGCCCACCTCGCAACGCACCCGCCAGTTGACGCCCAGCGCATCTTTGAGCGCTTCGGCGATGACGTCGGCGTTGCGCTGTTCGCACAGCCGCTTGGCCAGCGGCGCCGACGAATGCGTCAGCACCAGCGTGTTCTCCTCGAGCGCGCGCACGGTGGCGCCCGCCAGCATCACCTCGGTGGTGCGGCTGCGCTGGCGCACCTTGTCGCGCACCGTCGGCCACATAGTCCGCACAGCGGCCGCGTTGAGTTCACCGGGCGCGGCCGGTTCGACAATCGGCGCGGCGGCCGGTTCCGGCACCGGGGGCGACGGGACCGGTTCGGGGACCGCCTCCGGCTTGGGAACCGGCGGAGCGGACCTGGGCGGGGCGGGCTCCTTGGGCGGGGCCGGCTCCTTGCGTGGCCGCACCGGCGCGGTCACCGCCGGCGGGTGCGCGGCGGCGGCCTGGGAGGCGGGAATAGACAGGTCCAGCCGCGTCTCGATCCGCTCGACACGCTGCAGCAGCGCCGACTCCGTGTCGCTGGCCGAGGGCAGCAACAGCCGGGCGCAGACCACTTCGAGCAACAAGCGCGGGGCCGTCGCGCCGCGCATCTCGCCCAGCCCCGCCTGCACGACCTCGGCGTAGCGGGTCAGGGTGGCCGGCCCGAGGCGGGCGGCCTGGTCACGCATCCGGTCGAGCACGTCCTCCGGGGCGTCCACCACGCCGCGGCTGACGGCGTCCGGAACCGCCTGCAGCACGATGAGGTCGCGGAACCGCTCCAGCAGGTCGGTGGCGAAGCGCCGCGGGTCGTGGCCCGCATCGATCACCGATTCCACCGCGCCGAACAACGCCTCGGCGTCCGACGCCGCGAGGGCGTCCACCGCGTCGTCGATCAGCGCGACATCGGTGGCCCCCAACAACCCGAGCGCCCGCGGATAGGTGACGTGGTCGTCCTCCGCGCCCGCCAGCAGCTGGTCGAGCACCGACAGCGTGTCGCGTGGTGAGCCGCCGCCGGCGCGGATCACCAGCGGGAACACCGCGTCGTCGACGGCGACGTTCTCCTGCTCGCAGATCCGCCCGATCAACGCCCGCATGGTCTTCGGGGGCAGCAGCCGGAACGGGTAGTGGTGGGTGCGCGACCGGATCGTCGGCAGCACCTTTTCCGGTTCGGTGGTGGCGAAGATGAAGATGAGGTGCTCGGGCGGCTCCTCCACGATCTTGAGCAGCGCGTTGAATCCCGCGGTGGTCACCATGTGCGCCTCGTCGATGATGAACACCCGATAGCGGGACTGCGCCGGCGCGTAGAACGCGCGATCCCGCAGCTCGCGGGTGTCGTCCACGCCGCCGTGGCTGGCGGCGTCGAGTTCCACCACGTCGATGCTGCCGGGTGCGTTCGGGGCCAGCGCCGTGCAGGATTCGCACACCCCGCACGGATTGGCCGTCGGCCCCTGCGCGCAGTTCAGCGACCGCGCCAGGATGCGCGCCGACGACGTTTTTCCGCAGCCGCGCGGCCCGGAGAACAGATAGGCGTGGTTGATCCGGCCCGCTTCCAGGGCGATCGACAGTGGTTCGGTGACGTGCTCCTGCCCCACCACCTCGGCGAAGGTTGCCGGTCGGTACTTGCGGTAGAGGGCCACGGTCAGCAGGCTACCGGCGCGCGCTGACTGGAGCCCGACGGGCGGGTCGTCGCCGTCAGCTCACACTGGACGCGGCGGAGACGAGCAGCGACTCGGATGCCGCGAGCAGCGCGCAAGTGGCCAGCCCGTCGACCGCATTGCGCAGGTCCGGCAGCGACGGGAAGGTAGGCGCGATCCGGATGTTCTTGTCGTCCGGGTCTTTTCGGTACGGGAACGACGCGCCCGCCTCGGTCACGGCGATGCCCGCGTCCTTGGCCAGCGCCACGGTCCGGCGTGCCGTACCGGGCAACACATCGAGGCTGATGAAGTAGCCGCCCTGGGGTTCGGTCCACGAGGCGATCTTCGAGTCGCTCAGCCGCTTGTCCAAAATGTCCAGCGCCAACTCGAATTTCGGCGCCAGGATCTGCTGGTGACGCAGCATGTGCAGGCGTACCCCGTCGGCGTCGCGGAAGAAGCGCAGGTGCCTCAGCTGATTGACCTTGTCCGGGCCGATCGACTTCTTCCCCGCGTACTGCAGATACCACGCGATGTTGCCCAGCGATCCGCCGAGGAAGCTCACGCCGGCACCGGCGAAGGTGATCTTCGAGGTGGACGCGAAGACGTAGGGCCGGTTCGGGTTACCGGCCGCAGCGGCCAGCCCCAGCACGTCGATCTGGTGCGGGAAGTCGTGCGTCAACGTGTGCACGGCGTACGCGTTGTCCCAGAACAGCCGGAAGTCCGGCGCCGCCGTCCGCATCTGGACCAGCCGGCGGACCGTTTCCCAGGAATAGGTGATTCCGGTGGGGTTGCCGAACACCGGCACCGTCCACATGCCCTTGATGGCGGGGTCCACGGCAACCAGTTCCTCGATCAGGTCGACGTCGGGACCGTCGGCCAGCATCGGGATGGGAATCATCTCGATGCCCATCGTCTCGGTGATGGCGAAGTGCCGGTCATAGCCGGGAACGGGGCATAGGAATTTAATGCTCGCCTCGTCCTTCCAGGGGCGCTGCGAGTCGACTCCGCCGTACAACATCGAGAAGGCGACCAGGTCGTGCATCAGCTCGAGGCTGGAGTTGTTGCCGGCGATCAGGTGGGGCACTGCGATCCCGAGCAGTTCTCCGAAGATGGCCCGCAGCTCGGGCAGGCCGTGCAGTCCGCCGTAGTTGCGGGTGTCGGTGCCCTCGCTGTCGCGGTAGTCGTCACCGGGCAGGCTCAGCAACTGGTTGGACAGGTCGAGCTGCTCGGGGGCCGGTTTGCCGCGGGTCAGGTCGAGGGACAGCTTCTTGGCCTGCAGGTCCGCGTAGTCCTGCTGGTTGCGCGCGTGCAGAGCCGCTAATTCTTGAGGGCTGAGGGAATCGAAAGACACCATGGGCCCTTTCGCTTAGAACGCTGGAAGATCAGTGGGGCCAAAACGGTCCCCCGGCATAGGGGACCCCGCGCACCCGACAGAGCCCATTGACCCTTGCTGCCTTCCGGCCCTGGGGGAGTTCACAGGATAGACGCCGCGCGGGGTCCACGGCGAGTCTAATACCTGGCACGGACTAGTCGGCGTGCGCCTCCAGGGCCGCGACGGCCTCGGTTACCATGGCCACGGAGGATTCGCCTAGTGGCCTATGGCGCTCGCCTGGAACGCGGGTTGGGTTAACAGCCCTCGCGGGTTCAAATCCCGCATCCTCCGCAACCGGTCCGCCATGCGGACGTGCACGAATTGGTTTGGATTCGGGTTGGCCGCCTTTAGGCTGGCGTGAACTCACCAGCGCGAGGAGGGGTATGGGGCGCAAGATTGCCGTGCCGTGGCACCTGCTGTTCTCCATCGCCGCCGGCGCCCTCTACTTCTTTTTCGTGTTGCCCCGTTGGCCGGAGCTGATGGGTGACACCACGCACTCGTTGGGGACGGCGCTTCGGATCGCGACGGGCGCGCTGTTCGCCCTGGCCGCGCTGCCCGTGGTGTTCAACCTGTTGCGGGTGCGCAAGCCGGAGCTGGGGACACCGCAGCTCGCCCTGACGCTGCGGGTCGCATCGATCGTGGCCCATGTGCTGGCCGGCGTGCTCATCATCGGCGCGGCGATCAGCGAGATCTGGCTGAGCCTGGACGCCGCCGGACGGTATCTGTTCGCGATCTACGGCGCGGCGGCCGCGATCGGATTGCTCGGGTTCTTCGGGTTCTACCTGTCTTTCGTCGCCGAGTTGCCGCCGCCACCGCCGAAACCGATCAAGGCGAAGAAACCCAAGAAGCGTCGCTCGCGCCGCAAGGCGGGCGAGGAAGACGGCGAACCCGCCGACGAGGCGGAGGAGGCCGAGGAGGCCGAAGAGGCCGAGGAACCGTCGGAGACCGAGGAGCCGGAGGAAACCGAGGCCGTCACGGCCGAGGCTGCCGAAGAGACGGCCGAAGTGGCCGCGGCTCCTGAGCCGGCGGAAGAACCCGCCGAAGAAACCGAAGCGACGGAAGCGACCGAAGCCAGGTTGCGCAACCGCCGCCCGACGGGCAAGGGGTCGCATCGGATGCGGCGCCGGCGCACCAGGGGCGGCGTCGCCGTCGAGGAAGCCCTCGACGAGGAATAGTCAGTCGCGCCGCCGCAGCCGCTCCACGTAGGCGGCGATCCGTTGCAGCGTCGGTTCCGCCCCCCACATCTGGCGGACCTCCTCGTCGACACCCCGGCCGTCACGGATCCGCGCCATCGTCGGGGCCCGCAACTGGGTCTTGGTCTGCCGATAGGCGTCGGCCGGGATGCCACCGAGATCGGACGCCTCCACCACGGCCGCCTCGAGGAGATCGTCTTCGACAACGCGATGGGCGAGCCCGCGGGCGACGGCCTCGGCTCCGCGATAGGTGCGCCCGCCCAACAGCACCTCCTCGGCGCGATCGCCGCAGGCGTAGCGCATGACCTCCAGCGCGGCGACCGGAAACGGCACCCCGACGCGCACCTCCGCCGCGCCGATCTGCGCTTGGGGGCCGATGAGGCGGCGGTCGCAGGCACACGCCAGCACGCATCCTCCGGCGATGGCGGCGCCGTTGATCGCGGCGACGGTCGGGCCCGGGTAGAAGAACACCGCCTCGAAAGCCGCAGACAGCGCGGGGACCAGCCGATCGGTGTAGCCCGCGCCGCCCTCCACCACGCGGTTGAGGTCTACCCCGGCGCTGAACGCCCGGCCGGCCCCGGTGACGACCAGCGCGCCGGCGTCCGAGCGCCCCAGATCGCGGACGGCCAGGGTCAGCTCGTCGAGCAGCTCGACGTCCTGGGCGTTGACCGGCCCCGACGACAGGGTCAGCACCTGCACGGTTTCCACCGTCTTGATGTCGATCATGGTCACATCCTCGATCAGCGGCTCACGGCCGCGATGACGACCGGGATGTCCGTGTTCTCGTCGGTGTGATAGCTCGCGCACACCCGGTGGTAGCCGTCGGCGATCTGTAACGGGACACCGGTCGGGAAGTCGCCGCGAACCAGCAGGATGGGCGACAGCGGTTGCCCCTTCTCGATCTTGGTCAAGTCGGCCGCGACGTGGGGATTGTCGACCGGCAACAGGCCCAACCGCGCCGCCCGGAGGATGTCTTTGGCCTTGCGGTGCGTGACGGTCCCGGCCTTCAGTTTTTTGATCACCTTCTTGACCGTTGCCGAGTCCGCCAGCATGGTGAGGTAGTCCGCCGCCGCCGGAAAGTCATGGGCCTCAGGCTTTTCCAGCCACTTCACGCTCAGCATCGCGTGTCTCCCTTCGCCCGCGCCGGCCTCGACGCAGCCTACCGGCTCGAAGCCGCGGAATTTGGGATCGGTAGCGAATCGGCCGGTCTCTACTTGCGCCATGGCGACGCCATCGGGGCGGCGCATGAAGGAAGGGAACCGCAAGTGAAACGTCTTCTCGCGGCTGCGATTGGGACACTGGGCGCCGCATCGGTGCTGGTGGGGTGCTCCAGCGGCGGCCACACGGCCAGCCCGGCATCGAGCACGGCACCCAGCGTCGCCAACGGCGGCGCGGCGCAGGTCAAAGTTGGCGGCGCCGACCTGGCGGGCCTGGACCCGGCCTCGGTGACCTGCGTCCGGACCGGCGGCAAGATCGACATCGGCAGTGGCTCCAGCGGCGGACGGCAGGCGCTGGCCGTCGTCATGACCGACGAGGCCACCCCGAAGGTCGAGTCGCTGGCAATGGTTGTCGACGGCAATGCCCTGTCGGTCAGCAACAACATGGGCGCGAAGGTCGGCTCGGCCAACGTGGCGGTGGACGGCAAGACCTACACCATCACCGGCCAGGCGCAGGGCGCCGACTTGAAGAACCCGATGGCCGGCATGATCAGCAAGGACTTCAACATCAAGGTGACCTGCGGCTGATCGGTTGCGACCGGGCGGCGGACGTGCATCACTCACGCGTCCGCCGCTCGCCGCTTTCCCAGCCCGGGCGGCGCCCGCGGACTTATGATGCAGCCGTGTCGATCCCCGACCAGCTGGACAACGCGCGCCGCCTGGCGTTCGCGGCCGACGAAGCCGGGGCGCGCGATCTGCTGCTGTCCTTGATACCGCGCATCGAGCGGGAGGACCGGGACGATCTGATGCTGGAAGTCCTCGCGCAACTCGGCGAAATCTACCTCGAGCGCGGCGCGAATGACGGCGTGCGCGAATCCATCCGGCGCATTCAGGACTGCGTGGCGATCTACGCGAGCATGCCCGCCGATGCCGAGACCACACATATGATCCGCAGGTACTCGCGCCGGGCCCAGTTTCTGCAAACCGGCCTGTCCGCGGCGATCGGCGATCACGAGGGCGCGGCGGCGGCGCTGGCGGCGTTGGACGACGACGCGGACGTTCCCGCGCTGGCCGACGAACACGCTCGCCTGCGCATCCATGCGCTGGTGGTGTGCGCGACAGCGCTGTGCGACGACGACCTGCATACCCGGTCGGTCCCGTTGTGGGAGAACATGCTTCGTGGCCTGGCGGACTACGGCGGGAGCGGCGATGCCGCCGACCACCTCCGGGTCGTCGCCGGCATCGGGTACGGCAGGTTCTGCGTCCAAACGGGCCGGCTGCCGGAAGCTGATCCCTGGCTGCGTCGCGCGGAAGCCCGCGCACAGGCAAACGGCTGGGAACTGGCCACGGCGCAAGCACGATTGGAGCGGGCGGCGGCGTGCTGGGCGGCCAACGACCACGCCGGCACCGAGCAACTGGTGTCGGGGGCCTATCCCGTCATCGCCCGCCACGCCAGGGCCGACGACGTCGCCCGCTGCTGGCTGTACATGGGGCTCACCCGGCTGGGGGCCGGCGCCCTGGAAGCCGCCGACGAATGCTGGGAGCACGCGGAGCGGCACTGGCGCGAATTGGGAAAGCCGCTCCACCTGCACCGTATCCTGTTGCAGCGCAGCTGGATCGCGATCTTCTGGAGCCGCTTCGCCGAAGCGGTCGAGCTGATCGCCGAGGCCCGCGAACTGCTCGACTCGTCCCCGCGCAGCAGCTGGCTGCAGTACGCGCTGCTCGACAATCACCTTGGCACGGTGTGGCGCGCGGATGCGTTGGCGGACCTCGGTTTCGACAGCTCGGGCGATCCGGACGAGACGCTGCAGGAGACGGAGGCCCGGCAGGCGGAGGGACTCGGCATCCTGCACGGCGAGGTCGGCACCGACGAATACTGGCGCGGCATGACGAAGCTGCAGCAGGCCGCCGAGCTCAAGGTCCCCGCCGCCCTGGCGGTCGACTCGGTGCGGTATTCGATCGCCGACGCCGATGCGCGAGCGCGCTGGGCCGCCAGCATTTCGGCCCCCGTCCTGGCCGGCGCCTTCGCCGTCGCCTGGGAATGGGAGAACACCGAACTGATCAGTCAGCTGGTCGAATATCACAGTGCCCGGGGGACTTTCGGTGCCGGTCCGCAGCGGCCGCGAACCGGCGAATGGGCGTCGACCGCCACCACCCACGTCCCCCTCGAGGCCGATCTGGAGCCGGCCCCCGCACTGGCCGCGGCCGGCTCGCCGGGCCCCGGCGGCGCGTCGCTGACCCGGCTTGGACCGTTGCCGCCGTTGCGGATGCAGCCGGATACCGAGCCGATCCTGAGCCACTATCGGGCGCTGGCATTTCAGCGCTACGGCCGCGACGTCACCGCGACCGAGCCCGCTTGGTCGACGTGGCCGTGAGCGATACCGACCGGCCCACCCTGATCCTGCGGTACGCCGACGTCGGGATCGCCACCTACGCCAGCCTGCGGGTCGTCGGTCAGCCATCCCGAACCGTCAACTGGGTCATCGAAGAGCCGCTGTTGCTGGCCGCGCTGGAAGAACTGGCGAACGCCCTGCCCGAGCCCCACGGTTCCGAGGACCCGCGGGACGCCATCGAGCGGGCGCTGACCGCCGGGCCGTTCGCGGCGGCGGACAGCGAGCTGACGCTCGCCTACATCCTTGGGGTGCTGCTGATCGGCTCCCCCGGCTGGCAACTGTTGGCCGAATGCGTGGCCACGCCGCGGCCCGTGCTGTTCGTCTCGCCCAGCGCGCGGCTGGCCCGCGTCCCGTGGGGGCTGCTGGCGGTGCCGAAATCGGGTCCCAGCAAGGAAGAATTGGTGCGCGCCCGCCAGGAGGCCATCACCGCCAGCGGCCGGGCCGCCGCCCGGATCCCCTGGCAGCTCGCGGACGTCGGGGAACACACCGACGGCTACCGGCTGATGGAACTGGTCGACGTCCTGATGGCGGTACCGCCGAACATCGTGCACTCACCGCGGGCGCCCGCCGGATGGGACGCCAGGAAGGACGGCCCGCCGCTGCTGGTCCTCGACCCCAGGGTGCCGGGGCAGCGCCCGGACTCCGCGCTCGGGTCGGTGTTGGGCAGGCCCGCGCCGGACACACCCTTGGCGCGGCACTTCACCGGCGTGCTCGAGCACCGGCCGGTCCTGCCGGCCGTTGAATCGGCGGTCGAACTGTTCCGCCGCCAGGACGCCGACCGCACGTGGCTGGCCAAGCTGCTGGCTCACAGCCCGAGCAGGCTGCTGTATGTGGGCCACGCGAGTTCCGCGGACGGCCAAGCCGATCGGGCCGCGCTGCACCTGGCCGATACCGCCGACGTTCCCGGCGACGCCGACGCCATCGGCGATCACCGCCCGCTGACCGCGTCGGACCTGATGGCCCTGCAACTGCCGATGCCCCCGCGGGTGGCCCTGCTCGCGTGCGGTTCGGGCGGGGACTACCAATTCGACGAGGCCACCGGGCTGGTGGCGGCGATGATCCTGGGCGGCGCACAGTTGGTCACCGCCACGCTGTGGTCGCTGCCCACCACCGCGGCCTACCGCCAGTTCACCACGGCCACCGCCGATCCGATGGCCGACGTCGTCGCCGCCGTCGATCATGCGCATGACGCCGACGGAGACGCCGGGTGCGCGGTGAACCGTTGGCAGCGCGAACGGATGCGGCGCTGGCGCGACGGCGAGGCCACCGCGAGCCCGCTGTACTGGGGTGCGGTGGTCAGCTTCGCCGTGGACGGCGCGCGCTAGCCCTCACAGCGACGCGACGAAGGCCGCGTGTACCGCCAGCACGTCGTCGGGCAGCGAAAGTTCCTCGCGCGCAGCGGGATCGAACGCCACCAGAACGACCAGGCCGGGCCGCAGCATCGACACGTCGAGATCGTCGCCGCAGCGTGCCAGCTTGCCGATGAAGGTCTCCCCGGAGACGGCGACCACCTCGATGAAAACCTGACGCTCGACCGTGCGCACGGTGCCGATCCCGACGGCGCGGTCCCCACCGCCGCGACGCCGGGCGCACCTGAGCCGGCCAACCAGCACCAACAGCTTGTTCATGCGACCAGGGTGAAGCCACCGGCCGGCTACCGAACCCAAGTTTTCGGCTGCCGCGTTTCGCGCGATGCCCCTATTCTGTGCAGATGAGCGCGGATTCGCAGCTGGCCGTCGCGGTCGGCCACCCACGCCGGTCGGTGATCGACGCGGCGTGGCGGGCGATCGGCCCGGGTGTGGAGGTGCTCAGCAGCGACGACGGCGGCCCGTTGAGCCGTACCGTCAAACGCATCATCGACCCTTTGGTGCTCCGGTTGCGGTCGAACCCGCAATATTCCGCTCCCGTCGTCACCCCCGAGACGGCCGCGGCGATGCGCGACCTGATCGTCGGCAGTGGAGCCGAATTACGCTCGGCCGCAGCGTGGTTCGAGGTTCTCAAGATGGAACGCCGGCGGCAGCGCATCCGCACGGGAAACGCCCAGGAACTGTACTTCCCGGTGTGCTTCGAGCTCGCGGTGACGAAAGGCCCACCGGCACCGCAGGATCGCGAGACGGCCGCGGCGGTGCTGGGCGACGTCCACCAGGGCCGCGACCGCACCGCGATCGAGGTGCTGAACCAATACGTGGCCGACCCCGAAGCGGTCGCGAAGCTGGCGGACCAGCTCGACCACAGCTGGCGCGACGTGCGACCTGGTAACACCGTCACCGCCCCCTTTCTGGCCGAGCTCGCCACCGTGCTGGGGCCGGCCAACAGCCACCGGAGCGCAACGGCGCGGCAGCGCGTCTGGTCGGCGATGATCGCCGACGCCACGCCGTACAACCTCGGGGCGCTGGCCCGCGTCGAGGCGGCGGAACTGCCGTGGTCGATTGTCGAGCTCGGCCTGAGTTCCGTTGCCCCGCAACGTCTTCCGCAAGTCGCAGGCGACTCCGACAGCGACCGGCCGCTGGACCGCAGCGTGGTGGACCGGGTGCGCGCCACCCTGCGCCGCGCCCTGGACCGTGACGCACTGCCCGATATCCCGCTGCTCTGCGAGGAAGAGGTCGACCGGGCCTGCGCGCCCTGGGGGCTGATGGCCGAGGACAAACAGGCCACGCTCGTCGCGGGGATCGAGGTCGCGGTGGAGCTGGCACCGCTGGACCCGTCCGTCGCCGGCCGCTATGCCCTGGCGGCGCAGATCCAGGCCCGGTTGCGCAAGGAGGCCTACGTGCTGCACGCCAGGCGCTACCTCGTCGAAGGCGGCCCCATCCACCCGCGCCAACGGCAGGTGGTCGACGACCTCGCCGCCTACGCGCAGCCGTACCTGAGCCGACTCTGGGCACGGCTGCACGGGCGCGACGTATGGCAGGAGCCCTGCGACGATGTCGACGATGTGCGATCGCTGCTCGAGGGCGTCGCGCGCTCGGTGAGCCTGGACCACCGGCAGCGGATCAAGGCGATGCTGGAATTGCAGGTGGCCGGATGAGATTGGTCGCCGATTCCGGCCTGTGGAGCACCGGACCCGTCAGCGAGGCGACGCCGCTGGCCGCGGTGCTGGAGATCAGCGGCGCGGTGCTGTCGTGGACTTTGGACCAGCCAGGCGAGCCGGACGATGCGGCGACCCACATCACGTTCACCGATTTCGGCCGCGCCGACTGGCTTTGGCGCATCCTCGGCGAATCCGGACACGTCGCCCTGGCTTCGGCGATCGGGTCGGCGGACGACCCGCACGGCATCGACCTCGCCGGCGTGGACATCCTGCCGGGCTCGGTCGCCCCGCTCCGCAGGCTGGCGGTGGGCCATTGGCTGCGGCGCTGGTGGCCCGCAAGCCGGCGCGACGGCATCGCCGGCCTCGACCGCGCGTTGCTGGACCTCGAGGTCGCGTTGCTGACCGCCGGCGCGCAAGGCTTCTTCGCCGACGACACCTTGGATTCCGACGTGGCCGGATTACTGGCGCCGCACGCCGACGCCCTGGCCGCCCACGTCGCCGACGGCGATCCGCGCGCACTCGATCTGGTGCGGGCGGGCGCAGGCCTGGCCGACGAACTGGGGGTGGACGGCCCCGGCTGGCCCGAACTCTGTGCCGCCCTTGATGATTCGAGTATCCCCCTGAGCGTGCCGAGCGGCCGCCGCGACGACTACGCCTTGGCCGCGGGTGCGGGAGCGGGTCCGGGCGCCGCGGCTCCGATCACCCGCGGCGTCGCGTCCGTCAACTGGGGCGGGGTTCCGCCCGGCATCTTCGACGCGGGCGAGAACACCGTCGACTGGACGATCGAGGCGGCCGGGACGGCCGTCGCCTCGGTGCGGGCCGCGGTCATCGGCCCCGACGCGCCCACCGGCGTCGCCGTGCGGCTGCGCTCCGGCGCCGTTTCCGGCACCGGCGCCCTGGACGCCGACGGCCGAGCGACCCTCCCCCTGGTCGACGGCGCGCAACGTCCGCTGACCGAATCGGCGGCGTGGGACCACGATTGGTCGGCATCGTCGGTGCACGTCGGGGCGGAGACGACGGAGTCCCCCGAAACCCGGGAACGGGTGCGGCGGTGGGCGCGGGCCCGGCTGGACCGGCCGGCCGGCGACGCGTTCCTGGCCGAAATTCTGGCGGCCGAATCCTCCTACTAACGCCGGCCCCGATTCCCTATGCTGAGCGAGTGCCAAACAACTATCGAGTGGTTCAGTGGAACACCGGCAATGTCGGAAAGAGCTCGCTGAAGTCGATCGTCGCCAACCCCACCTATGAGCTGGTGGGCTGCTACGCCTGGTCGGCGGAGAAGGTCGGCCGCGACGCCGGCGAACTGGTCGGGATCCCCCCGCTGGGTGTGGCGGCCACCAACGACGTCGACGCGCTGCTCGCGCTGAAGCCGGACTGCGTGGTCTACAACCCGATGTGGATCGATGTCGACGAGTTGGTGCGCATCCTGTCCGCGGGCGTCAACGTGGTGACCACGGCGTCGTTCATCACCGGGGGAAACCTCGGAAACGGCCGCGAGAAGTTGGCGCAGGCCTGCGAGAAGGGCGGCGCCACGATCTTCGGCTCCGGAGTGAGTCCGGGCTTCGCCGAGCTGCTGGCCATCGTGTCGGCGATGGTGTGCAACCGCATCGACAAGGTCACGGTGAACGAAGCCGCCGACACCACGTTCTACGACTCACCTGAAACCGAGAAGCCGGTGGGCTTCGGCCAGCCGATCGACCACCCCGACCTGCCGGCGATGGCGGCGAAGGGAACGGCCATCTTCGGCGAGGCCGTCCGGCTGGTGGGCGACGCCCTCGGCGTCGAGCTCGACGAGGTGAAGTGCGTGGCCGAGTTCGCCCAGACCACGGCGGATCTCGAGATGGCCTCCTGGACCATCCCCGCGGGCTGCGTGGCGGGCGTCTACATCAGCTGGCAGGGCATCGTCGATGACACCACCCTGATCGACCTGAACGTGCGGTGGCGGAAGGGACAGACGCTCGAACCCGACTGGAAGATCGAACAGGACGGCTGGGTGATCCAGATCGACGGGCAGCCGACGGTGACCACCAAGGTCGGCTTCCTGCCGCCGCCCTACTTCGAGGCCACCACGCTCGAGGAGTTCATGGACCTCGGCCACATCATGACCGCGATGCCGGCGATCAACGCGATCCCCGCCGTCGTCGCGGCGGCGCCGGGCATCGTCACCTACACCGATCTTCCGCTGACGCTGCCGCGTGGGAACGCCTGTGTCAGCATAAAGCGGTGATTGCGAAGCGCATCGTCATTGGTGTTGCGATCGCGGTGACTTCGGCGGCATCGGGCGGGACGCTCAACAGCCCTGGCGCGCATGCCGATCCGTGTCCCGCCGTCGAGGTGGCCTTTGCCCGCGGCACCGGCCAGCCCGCGGGTGTCGGCAACGTCGGCCAGGCGTTCGTCGACTCGCTCGGCTCTCAGATCTCCGGTCGCTCGATGGGTGTCTACCCGGTGAACTACCCCGCGACCGAGGCCTTCGCGGCGAGCGCCCAGAACGGTGCGGATGACCTGGTCGCTCACGTACGCGACATGATCGGACGCTGCCCCAACACCCGAATGGTGCTCGGCGGATTCTCGCAGGGCGCGGGTGTGATCGATCTGGCCACGCCGGCCATGCCGCCCCAGGCGGCCGATCATGTCGCGGCGATCGCCGTCTTCGGCAATCCGACGAGCGCACTCGCGAATCGCTTGTCGGGCACCGTGTTTCCCCCGATCGGCCCGCCGTACGCCGCGAAGACCATCGACATGTGTGCCGCCGGCGACCCGGCGTGCTCCGATGGCTCCAGCATCAACGTCTTCGCGCACGGCTCGTACGTGCAGTCCGGAATGACGGCGCAGGCCGCGAACCTGGTCGCCGCCCGGTTATAGAACCGCCTTGCGCCGAGTGGTTTTGGCGTAGGTGGCCCCGAGCTGCGGCACCCGCAGCGGGCCCTGATCACGGGCCGCCATGATGGCGTTGCGCAGCGGACGAGCCAGGCCCGCAAAGGATCCCATGTCGAACAGCAACGGCGTCAGCAACCGGTTGTGGACGAAGCCGAACGAGCTGCCGGCCTCCGGGTCGGCCCAGCCGAGCGTCCCGCCGAGACCGACGTGGCCGAACCCCTTTAGCAGGCCGGGCACCGGCGATTCGTGGTAACCGAGGTGAAATGGCATGGGCACCACCATGTTCGCGTCCGGCCACTTCCGGCGCGCCTGCCCGGCCAGGCCGCGCGCCAGCTCCTCGGACAGGTACTTCTTGCCGTCGATACGCCCGCCGTTGGCCAGCACGGCATACATCTTCGCCAGTCCACGGCCGGTCACCACGCCGTTGGCGGCGGGCACCTCGCCATCCAGGAAGGGGGTGTCCCCCTTGATCAGGGAGACGACGCCGGGAAAGTACATCGCGCCCAGCGCGCCGGAGAACGGCAGGCCGGCCATCTTGGGTGCGATGAAGTTGAACACCGGGGCGCGCAGCCTGCCCTGCGGTATCAGGATCTCCGCGGGCGTGGTCGGCGAGCCTTCCGGAGGGCGGCCGAGGTGCAGGCCGTCGGTGTTGAGGGGCCGCGCTATCTCCTGGCGGATCAGCTCCCGCATGCCCTTGCCCGTCACCGCCCTGGCCAGGCCGGACAGCAGCCATCCGTAGGTCAACGCGTGATAGGCCTGCACGCCTCGCAAGTGGTCGACCGGCGCGGCGGCGAGGCGTTCCTCCATCAGGGCGTGGTCCATCAACTGCGCCTTGGTGACGCCGCGCAGGTGCGACAACCCGGAGCGGTGCCGCAAGACGTCGCGGACCGTGATTTCGGCCTTGCCGTTGGCCGCGAACTCCGGCCAGTATTCGGCGACGGGCTCGTCATAGGACAGCAGGCCGCGGTCGGCCAGCCGATGGATCACCGTCGACGCAACCCCCTTGGTCGCCGAGAACACCATCGCGCCGGTGTCGGCGGTCCAGAGCTGGGTGCCGGCCCGGTCCGACCAGCCCGTCCAGACGTCGACCACCGGCACGCCGTCGATGTAGACGCTCAACGCTCCGCCACCGAACCGGCGCCCGGGAAACAGCTGCGCGAACAGCTTGACGACGTTGCCGAAATGGGGGTCGGCCGCACCGGAGACACCGCGTGGCAGACCATCGTCGGCGACCAGAAGAGCCGACGGCTTCACGGTGCCGCGCCGCCCCGCTGCCACGAGGACGAAGCTATCAGCCGGCCCCGCGCGGCGGGCCGGTTTCTAGCCGGGCGGCTCCGTGGGCTCCGGGGCGGGCGGTTGCGCGGTCGGCGAGTCCCTCAGATACCTGCGCAGCCGAAGCAACTGGTTGACCACCATGCCGATGCCCAGCAGCATCAGCCCCACCACTATTGCGACCACGATTGCGGCGCTCACCCCTCCATGATGGCAGGACGGGGTTTCAACATCTCCCATTGCTGGGTAGCCACACCGGCATGAGTAACGAGGACAAGCTGAAGAACAAGATCGAAGACCTGGGCGGGCGGGCCAAAGAGGCCATCGGCAAGGCGACCGGGGACCACGATACCAGGGACGAGGGCCGGGCGGACCAGGCGAAGTCCAGCCTCAAGGACGCGGGCGAAAAGGTGAAAGACGCGTTCAAGAAGTGATCGGGCTTTCCGCGTTGCGCCGGCTGCCGGCGCTCGTTGGACTGGCGGCGCTGACAGCCGGCGCCCTGGTGTCCAGCGCGCCCAGCCCGTCGGCCTCCGCGGACCCGTGCCCCGATGTCGAGGTGGTGTTCGCCCGCGGGTCGGGCGAGCCGCCAGGCATCGGCGGCATCGGCGGGTCGTTCGTCGATGCGTTGCGCTCGCAGATCGGCTCGCGCTCGCTCGGTGTGTATGCGGTCAATTATCCTGCCAGCACGGACTTTTCGGCCCCCGACTTTCCCCAGACGGTAGTCGACGGGATCCGCGACGCCAGCTCGCACGTCGAAGCCACGGCCAAGAACTGCCCCAACACCCGTGAGGTGCTGGGCGGCTATTCGCAGGGCGCGGCTTTGGCCGGGTACGTCACTTCGGCGGCCGTGCCGCCGGGCGTCCCCGCGTCGGCCGTGCCTCCGCCCATGCCGCCCGACGTCGCCAACCATGTCGCCGCGGTCACTTTGTTCGGAACGCCGTCGGGCGACTTCCTGCAGAAGTACCACGCCCCGCCGCTGGCGATCGGCCCGCTGTATCAGCCGAAGACCATCGAGCTGTGCGCCCAGGGCGATCCGGTGTGCGGCAGCGGCAACGGCAACGACTTCGCCGCCCACACGTCCTACGGGATGAACGGCATGACGGGCCAGGCCGCCAACTTCGCCTCCAGTCACCTGTAGTCCGGACGGCCCTGCAAAGATCGCACCATGCGCGTTCTGATCACAGGCGGTACGGGGTTCGTCGGCGGCTGGACGGCCAAGGCCATAGCCGACGCGGGGCACTCGATCCGGTTTCTGGTGCGCAACCCCGGCAAGCTGGAGACCACTGTGGCCAAGCTGGGCGTCGACGTGTCCGACTTCGCCGTCGCGGACATCACCGACCGGATCGCGGTGCGCGAGGCGCTGGACGGCTGCGAGGCCGTCGTGCACAGCGCCGCCCTGGTCGCCACCGATCCGCGCCAGACGACGGAAATGCTCACCACCAACATGCAGGGCGCCCAGAACGTCCTCGGCCAGTCGGTCGAGCTGGGCTTGGACCCGATCGTCCACGTGTCCAGTTTCAGCGCGCTCTTTCATGCCGGCCTGGAAGAGCTGTCGGCGGACCTGCCGGTCGTCGGTGGGGCGGACGGCTACGGTACGTCCAAGGCGCAGGTCGAGATCTATGCCCGCGGTCTGCAGGATGCGGGTGCGCCGGTGAACATCACCTACCCGGGCATGGTCATCGGTCCGCCGGTGGGCGACCAGTTCGGGGAGGCCGGCGAAGGCGTCAAGGCCGCTTTGCAGATGCATGTGATCCCGGGGCGGAGCGGGGCCTGGCTCATCGTCGACGTGCGCGATGTGGCCGCGTTGCATGCGGCGCTGCTGGAACCCGGCCGCGGCCCGCGCCGGTACATGGCGGGCGGCCATCGCGTTCCGGCGGCGGAGTTGGCGAAGATGCTCGGCGAGGTGTCCGGGTCGGCGATGGTCTCGGTTCCGATCCCCGATACCGCCCTGCGCGTCGCCGGCGCGGTAATGGACCGCGCCAGCCGGTTCGTACCCTTCGACACGCCCTTCACGTGGGCCGGGATGCAGTACTACACGCAGATGCCGGCGTCCGACGATTCGCCCAGCGAGCGCGAACTCGGCATTACCTACCGGGATCCCCGAGAGACTCTGGCTGACACATTCGAAGCGCTCCGCGCCGTCAGCTGAGCGTCACCGGGCTGAAGGACCAACGACTGCCGTAACGGGGTCCTAATGCCCTCGCGGGGCGTGGTCCGCGGAGAGAACATCACCGTAACGTTCGGCTCCTCCGCGTCCGGGGATGTACATCATGACCAAACCGATTCCGCCCCTGGATCTTTCATGGCTCTTGATCGAGTCGTCGGCCGGCACGACGCATGTGGGCGCCATGCTGTTGTTCAAGAAGCCCGCCGGCCGCGCGCCGATCGTGCGCGAGATCGTGCAGGCGTATCGAGCGTGCGTGCCGGCGCCGCCCTTCAACTACGTTCCGGAGCTGCTCGGTCGGGGGGCGCCTCATTTCCGGGAGGTGGCGCACTGGGATCCCAACTACCACGTGGGACACCTGGCCCTCCCCGCCCGCGCCTCCTACGACGACCTACTACGGCTCGTCGCGGATCTGCACGAGCCACAGCTCGACCGTAACCGGCCGCTATTCCGGTGCTGGGTGATCGACGGGGTGCCGGGCGGCAGGTTCGCGATCTACACGAAAACCCATCACTCGATCATCGACGGCGAATCCGGCCTCAAGCTTCTGTACGCCGGGCTGAGCACGACCGGGGAGCGCACCGTCCCGACACCGGCCTTCGCGCTGGGCGCGCCTGAAACCGCGCCGCACCCGCCGACCCCCTTCACGTCGCGGATCACCGACTCGATTCGCGCGACCCTCACGCAGGTCGAGGCGCTCAGCCAGATTTCGGTCGGCGCGCTGCGCAAGCTCTTCGCGACCATCGTCCGATCGCATCTGGAGGGCAGTCTGCCGTTCGGGGCGCAACACGCCCCGACCAACGCCCCGCTGCAGATCGGGCGCAGCTTCGCGACGCTTTCCCTGCCGCTCGAGGAGATGCACGAGGTCGGGCGGCGCCTCGGGGCGACCCTGAACGACGTGGCCGTCACGGTCATCGATGCGGGGCTGCACGACTACCTACGCGAGACGGGCCAGGCCTTCGCGCATCCATTCATTGCGATGTGCCCGGTCTCGCTGCGTGGCGGCGCGGACACGACGATCGGCACGCGAGTGTCCGCGGTGTTCCCGCGACTCGGAGAGCCCGGAGCGAGCATGCGGGAACGGATCCAACAGGTGGTGGACTCGGTCGCCGCGTGCAAGAAAGAGCTCAGCCGCATGTCCAGCGAGGCGGCCCTCACCTATGCGGCCGGGCTGGTGGCGCTCGCCGGGCTGGGTTCATCCACACACCTGGACCGCGTCGCGCACCCGGCGTGCAACCTCGTCATCTCCAACGTGGCGGGCGCAGAGGAGGTCAAATACCTCAACGGCGCGCGCCTTCTCGGCATCTACCCGGTTTCCGCCCTCGCGGCCTCCATCGGACTCAACGCCACCTTCGCGTCCTACCACGACAGCATGGACTTCGGTTTCGTCGCCAACGCCGCGGCGCTCGGTAACCTGCCGCACCTCGCCCGGTGCACCCGGCGGGCCTACGGAGAGTTGAGAGCAGCGGCGGGACTGCAACCTTCGAGACCCAAGTCGGCCACCGTGTAGGAGGATCGACTGATGAAGACCGTAACGTGCACCAACGCGAAGCTGGACGTCGTCGACCTGCCTGCACCGACCCCGGCCAAAGGCCAGTTGCTGATCGACGTCCTACGGTGTGGCATCTGCGGATCGGATCTGCACGCGCGCCGGCACTGCGACGAACTCGCCGACGTGATGGCCGAGTCGGGATATGACGCGTTCATGCGATCGGATCAGCAGGTGGTGTTCGGTCACGAATTCTGCGGAGAGGTAATCGATTACGGTCCCGGCACCCGCAAGGCCCCGCGGCCCGGCACCCCGGTCGTGGCCCTGCCGCTGCTGCGGCGCGGCAAGGAGGTGCATGGGATCGGGTTGTCGACCATGGCGCCGGGCGCCTACGCCGAGCAACTCCTGGTCGAGCAGTCGCTGACGTTCGCCGTTCCGAACGGGCTGTCCCCCGACGTCGCCGCGCTGACCGAGCCGATGGCCGTCGGGTGGCACGCCGTTCGCCGCGGCGAGGTGGGCAAGGGTGACGTCGCCATCGTCATCGGCTGCGGCCCAATCGGTCTCGCGGTTATCTGCATGCTCAAGGCGCATGGGGTGCGCACCGTCGTCGCGAGCGACTTCTCGGCGGGCCGCCGGGCGCTCGCGACGGCCTGCGGCGCCGATATCGTCGTCGACCCCGCACAGGACTCGCCCTACGAGACCGAGGCCGGCCGCAAGCATCTGCAAGGCATCCTCGAGGCGTTCGACCTCGCGGTCGGGACGATCGAGAAGCTACAAAGGCTGCGGCTGCCATGGTGGCACGTGTGGCGCGCCGCCGAAGCCGCCGGCGCGGCAACCCCCAAACATCCCGTCGTCTTCGAATGCGTCGGCGTCCCGGGCATCATCGACGGCATCATCTCCAGCGCGCCGCTGTTCTCGCGGGTCGTCGTCGTCGGCGTCTGCATGGGCGCCGACCGCATTCGGCCGGCGATGGCGATCAACAAAGAAATCGATCTGCGGTTCGTGCTCGGCTACACGCCCCTGGAGTTCCGCGACACCCTGCACATGCTCGCCGACGGCAAGGTCGACGTCGCGCCGCTGATCACCGGGACGGTCGGATTGGCTGGCGTCGAAGCCGCTTTCGACGCACTCGGTGACCCCGAGGCGCACGCGAAGATCCTGATCGACCCCAAGAGCGACGCTACGCGGCCGGTTTGATCTCCAGCCCCACGTGCACCTTGTCGACGCCGCCGCGCACGATCGAGTGGGCATAAAACCACCACGCGTGGTACCAGTACCGCTTGAGCACGGCGTTGTACACGCGCCGCGTCTCCGACTTCGGCAGAACACGCGCGATCCCTTCGACCGGCTCGCTCTTCGGCTTGCCCAGGGATCCACTCCTCGCGATCGTCACCCGCGGCGTGTTGTTGATCCGCTTGACCTTCCACGAACCGTCGTCGGTGATGACCAGGAGCTTGTCCCCGTCGGGCACGCCCCAGATCGCCGTCGGTTTCGGGCGACCGTCCTTGGTGAACGTGGTCAGAAGCAGGTACTTGGATGCGATGACGTCTTTAAAGCTGGGAGCCACGGTTTTTTCCTTCACTTTTTGAACTGTCCGGATGGCAGTTCCCCGGCCGCCGATTCCTTAATCATGGACTTGGCCTGCGCCTGTCCAGGCGCCGTGTTGATTTTTAGCGATCGCCCAAATTAGGGTCCGTTGATGGCCAGGGACTCCGCGACCCGCGACACGCTCATTGACGCGACGATCCAGATCATGGTCGACGAGGGTTATGCCGCGGCGACGTCGCGCCGGGTGGCGGCCGAAGCCGGCGTTAAGCCCGCCCTGGTGCACTACTACTTCCCCACCATGGACGACCTTTACCTGAACGTCTTCCGGCGTGGCGCGGCCGCCTACCTGGAGCGCCAGCAGCGGGCGCTGGCGTCCGACCAGCCCCTGCATGCCTTCTGGGACACGCTCATCGAGCCGAAGGACACTCGCCTGCTGCTGGAGTTCATGGGGCTCGCCAACCACCGCAAGGAAATCAGGACCGAGATCGCGGGCTGGTCGGAGCGTTGGCGCGAGATGCAGATCACCGCGTTGAATTTCATTGTCCGCGAACATGGTTTGGACACCGGTGATTTCCCGCCGGCCGGCCTCGCGGTCATCCTCGCCGCGGTAGGCCGCATGCTGATCCTGGAGCAGGCGCTCGGCGCCAACACAGGCCACGCGGAGGCGGTCGCGCTGGTGAATCGCATCGTCGATCGATTCGAGATGCCGAGGTAATTCAGGGCAATATGACCCGCAACCGCTCCCAGCCACGAACTGTCGATGTCGAGGCCAATTGCGCTGTGCCGTAGTCGATGCCCCATTCGGGCCAGCGGTTCAGAATCTCGTCCAGCGCAACGCGACCCTCGAGGCGGGCCAGGTTGGCGCCAAGGCAGTAGTGCACACCCTTGCCGAACGTCATGTGCGAGATATTGTCGCGGCGAACGTTGTAGGTGTCGGGATCGGTGTACCGGCGGTGGTCGCGGTTGGCTGCGCCGAACAGCAGCAGCATGGCGCTGCCGGCCGGAACCGTAGTGCCGTAACACTCGAAATCCCTTGCCATCCAACGGGCGACGTGTGGCCCCGTCGGCTCGAATCGCAGCGTCTCGTCGACGGTACGGCTCAACAGCGACCGGTCCTCGTAGACGGCGCGCCGCTGATCGGGATGCTCGGCGAGCACCTTGGCCAGCCAGCCGATCAGCCGGCCGGTCGTCTCGTTGCCCGCCCCCGCGACCACCTGCGTGTAGTGCAGCACCTCCTTGCGCGTCAGCTTTCGGCGCACCCCGTGCTCGTCGTCGAACTCGACGTTGAGCAGCGTCGTCATCAGGTCGTCAGAAGGGTTATTGGACCGCCATTCCACATAATCGGCATAGATTCGGCCGTCGGCGATCGAGTCGGCGTCTGCAACCTTCAGCGGTGCACCCGGCTTGGTCCGCAGGTTGGCGTCGTTGGCGTCGCGGACCGAGACCTGTTCGGACTCGGGGATTCCCAACAGCATCCCGATCACCCGCATCGGCATCATCGAGGCCAGCTCCGCGATGATGTCGAAGCCGCCAGAGCCGACGAGCGGGTCCAGACACCGCACGCAGTATTGCCGGATCTGGTCCTCGAGCTCGGCCATCCGGCGGGGCGTGAACACGCGCGACATCAGGCCGCGCAGCCGCGTGTGTTCGGGCGGATCCTGGAACATCATGACGCCGGCGGGCATATCGAATTTCGACTTGATGAGCTCGAGGATGTCGCTGCGCTTGTTGGAGAACGTCTCCCAGTTGGCCAGCGCCCGCTCGACGTCGGAATGCCTGGACAGCGCCCAGAAGTCGTAACGATCGTTGTAGTAGATCGGCGCCTCTTCGCGCAGCCGGGCGTAGGTCGGATACGGGTCGGCGTTGATGTCGACGTCGTAGGGGTCGTAGTAGACGTCCGTGTCGCTGGTGACGGTCATCGATACTCTTCCTCCATTTTGAGCGATCGCCCAAATTCGCGCGCACCCCTGTCTAGCAGCAGGTAGACCGGGCAGTCAAGGCGTCCGAGGCAATGATGTCCGCGTGACATTTGGCAAAGATCTGTGAAGATTTGCCACCCGGGTGTGAAGGCTTCGTTAAGAAGGCGGCACGCCCGCGGCCGGACCGGCACCGTAGAGGCATGACGCTCTTCGAGCTGCTTCCCTCGGTGAGGCACGGGTTGAACCCGCACCTCGATCGCGCGGTGTGGCCGCTGAGCGCCTACGTCGACGACCTGGGCCGATTGTGCGTCGGGGACGTCGCCGCCGACGATATTGCCACCGAGTACGGCACTCCCACCCACATGGTGGACGAAGAGGATTTTCGGGCCCGCATCCGCTGCTATCGCGCGACGCTGCCAGATGCCGAGCTGATTTACGGCGGCAAGGCGCTGTTGAGCGTGGACGTGGCCCGCTGGGCCGCGGATGAAGGGGCCGGCTTGAACGTCAGCTCGGCCGCCGAGCTGGCGACCGCGCTGGCCGCCGACGTCCCGCCCTCGCGGATAGTCCTGGATGGCGCGAAGACCGCGACTGAGCTCGGTGACGCGATCGCGGCCGGCGTCGGGCGGATCGTGATCGATTCACCCAGCGAGATCTCGCTGCTCGCCTGCCGGGTGCGTCACCGTCAGCGCGTTCTGCTGCGGGTCATTCCCGACGCGGGGACGCCCGACCGGAAATTCGGCTTCGCCCTGTCGGGGGGCCATTCGGCCCTCAAGCGTGTCCTGGACCAGCCGTCGCTCGACCTGGTGGGCCTGCACTGCCAACTCGGGGCGCACCTCATCGATGCCTCGCTCTACGGTGCGGCGATCCAGCAGATGATCGGCGTGATGGCCCAGGTCCGCGAGCACCATCAGGTCGTGCTCACTGAGCTCAATCTTGGCGGCGGACACGCGATCCCATACCGTTCGGGCGACCCGGAGCTCAACCTGCGATCCCTCGGCGCTGCTGTGGATGCCGCACTGGAATCCGCTTGCGCGGAGCACGGATTCCCGCGGCCGAAGATCGCGATCGAGCCGGGCGGGGCGATCGCCGCACGCGCGGGGGTGACCCTGTGCCGGGTCACCGCTGTCAAGCGGCAGCCGGGCGGGCATACCTTCGTCGCGGTGGACGGCGGCCTGGCCGGCCACCCCGGGAATCCGGGCGCGAAATACACGGTGGCACTGGCGAACCGCCACCGGCCGACCGCGAGCGCACCGGTCACCGTCGTGGGCCGGAATGGAAACGGTGACGAGATCGCCCGCGGTGTCGAGCTGCCCGCGGACATCCACCCCGGTGATCTGCTGGCGGTGGCCTGCACCGGCGCCTACCAGCACTCCACGGTATCGGGCGTCAGCCTGGTGGGCCGGCCGCCGCTGGTCGCCGTCTCCGGCGGTCGCTCCCGAGAACTCGTGCGCCGGGAGACCGTGGCCGACCTGCTGGCCCGCGACCGCGGTTGGAACGGCCAATGACGTCTTCCGGCACGAACGTTCGCGCACGCGCCGACCGTTTGCGTGTCACTGCTGCGTACGCCGTCCTGTTGCTCACGGTTTCGCTCACCCTGACGGCGATGGGTGCCCGCACCCGCGCCTCAGTCGTCAGCGAAATGAGCACCAACCTGCACAACCTGGCGCACGGCCATCTGGCCGCCCTGGTCGGTAGCGCGTTCGTCAGCGACGGAGGCGACGTCTATCTCTGGTTGCCCGGCCTGGTGTGCCTGCTGGCGCTCGGCGAACTCATTTGGCGCGGTAGGGGCTTGCTGATCACGTTTGCCGTCGGCCACATCGGCGCCACGTTGATCCTCGCGGTGGGGCTGGTCGCCGCGGTGGAGACGGGATGGTTGCCGTTCTCGGTCGCCCGGGCCACCGACGTCGGGATCAGCTACGGCGCCGTGTGCGTGCTGGGGGCCCTGACCGCCTCGATACCGTTGCGCTGGCGTGCGGCCTGGATTGGTTGGTGGCTTGGCATCGGTTTGGTGGCCACGCTTGACGCGGACTTCACCGCGTTCGGTCACGTCCTGGCACTGCTCCTTGGCATGGGGTTGTCCTTCCGGTTGCCGTCGATCACGCGCTGGACGCCGGTGCATGCGGCCTTGCTCACCGGCGGCGCCGCGTTCGGCTTCTTCGTGCTGTCGGGATGGTCATCGTCGGTGGCTCCCCTCGGTGGATTGACGGGCGTGGTGATGGCCCTGCTCGCCAATCGGGTGGTGCGGTCGGCCGCGGTCTAATCGGTTGACCCGGTCAGCGTCTCGATCTGATAGCGGCTGGCCGTCCACGGCGGGGAGTCGGGTGTGGGCGTGAGGGTGATTGTCAGCTGCGCTTTGCCCGCTGTTGCCGACTGCGGCAAGAGGTAGGTGTCGTCGAGCCAGCGATGAAAAGTGTTGCTGCGCGGCTGCAACCAATTCCCCACGGGGACGCCGTCGATGGTGACGTCCGCCGACTGGAAACCGTCCGCCTGATCAGACGTCCGTCTCAGCAGGATTCCGCGGTTGTCCGGGTCGGTCTCGAGGTGGAACGTGACCGCACCGTTGGCGGCGCGGACCGAACCGATCACCGGATGGGTGTCGTCGGCGCCTTCATATTCGCTGACCAACAGCTGGTCCGTGCCGTCAGCGTCGGCATAGCCGTGCAGGAGTCGACTGACCGCGTCGCCCGGGCGAACGTTGTCGCCCGGCGCAAGAGTGTCATTCGGCTGCGTGTAGAGGAAAGCGGTTGAGCTGTAGTCGGGTTGAACCATGTTCCGTTTACCGTGCTCGATGCCGAAGCGGATCGCGGAGTGGTAATCGATGGCGTCGGCGAGCATGAGCCGATAGACGGCGACGCAGTAGTCGGCGCACCCGGCGGTCGACGTGCGGCGGTCGGGTTGACCGGTGAGCGGGTCACTGAAGCGGGTGCCGTCCTTGAAATACCAGCCGCCCTCGTAGAGGTCCTCGGTGCCGGTGCCATACCACTGGGGCGACCCGGCGCCGTCCGTGTAGACGCGCTCGGCCCCTTCGAGAAAGTAAGGGGCGGCGTCACTGAACGCGGTCCTGATCCGAGAACCGCGGATGGTTTGGCTGACGCCGACGAATTTCCCGTGGCCCTGCTCGTCGGCGAACAGCCAGTCCTGGCCCGGGACCGTCGGACCGGCATGCGAGCGAGCGGTGAAGTAGCCAGCGCGACCGCTGGCCAGCGCGGGCGCCCACTGGGCGTCGGGGGTGGTCGTCACGTCGCTGTCGATTCCGGCCACCGGGTCACTAGTCGTGTTCACAACCGTGATGCGGGCGGCGTGGGCGAATGGCATGGGCCACCATGCGGACAACGACAGCGGTCCTCCGGGCTGCTGTGTCACGGCGAACATCAGGGACCGCACGGTATTGGTCCCCAACCCGGCGCCGAAGAATTCCCCGAGTGGGGAGTCGACCATGGTGCGGCCGTCGAAGTCCATTCGCAGCCGCAAGCCGCTCAGAAGTTGGTCCGCCGGTTCGGGCAGTTGCAGGCGTATCGCCGAGATGCTGCCCGGGCCGGCCGATTCCGCGATGGTCGTCCCGGCGCCGGCCGGAACCTCGACAACCCGGCTGTCGTGAACAGCCGCAGCCGCAAACGGTTTGGGGTCGACGGTGCCCGCGGCGCGCAGCGTGGCGAGCACGTCGAGCGCGGGGTCGGAGGGCGAGAAAGTGGATACGTCCACGGCGTTCGAGAATTGGCGATAGTCGACGTGGTAGTACTCGAGATCGGATGCGACGCTGATCCGCATCGACTGCCGGTAGGGCATCGGCACCTTGATGTACACCCCGCCCGGCGACTGTGCCGCATTCGCAACGAGCGGCCATTCGAACGGCGCACCCAACGCGCCGTCGACCACCGATTGCAGGGGAGCGTCGAGCACCGTTCGCCCGTCCAGCTCGACGCGGACGTTCCCGATCCGCGTCACCTTGCCGCCGTCGCGCGTGAGCCAGATCGAATCCACCTCGCCGGCACCGCGATCCTCGGCGATGACGCAACCGGCACCGCCGGAGGTCAAACATCCCCCGGTGCCGTTGCGGTTACCGGTGGAGAGGTCGAAATCACCGCCGCTGCGGTCGAAACTGGAGAGCTGCAGGGCCTGTGTGTCGGTGCGCAGATACGGCAGCCGGTCCAGCCGTCGATAGGTGTCCCAGCCGACCAGCCGGTCGGCGGCGCCGGTGCCGCTCGGCTCCGCGGGCGCCGCGGCCGCGACGGTGATACTGGCCGCCCCCGGGAGCAAAAAGGCCAACGTTGCACACCACGCCCGAATAGCCACCGGCATAGCGACAAAGCTTACTTTTCTCGGCCGGGTTGACCGGATTTGGAATCTAATACGTCCAGTGCTGCAGGACACCAACGATCGCTCTCGCATGAAATGCATTCAACGTGTGGCGGTTCGGGGAAGGGCAGACCCTAATTGGCACGAGCGGATACGCCGGCGCGGTCGGTGGTCGTGCGGATAGCTTACCGAGCTCGCCGGCAGGATTGCAATGGGCACGACGGATGCCGCGATCCGGCGACAATGGCCGGTCCGCGGCGCCCGGAAGCTGGTATCTCGGTCCCCCCGAACACGTTTCGGATCGCCCTGCATTGTTGGAAATGTAGGTCGGATGGTGCGCTATTACGAATCTTATGCCCCGGGCCGCCCTTGCGGACGGATTCGGAAAATGAATGCAAATCAGGCGCTCGGCCACCATCAGAGAGGCATCGCCGGCCGTGCCGGCCCGTTCGGGCGACGACTATGGCCCGCTTTCAATCAGTTGAAGTAGATCGCCGCAAATTTGGTGAATCGCATGGCATTCCGCATTGCACTCACGTAACATAACTCCCCTCGGGCGTACATCTCTCCTCTAAAGGATGGAGTGGTCCATGTCTCGTATGAAGTACAAGGTTGTCCTCGGGCTGATTCTGGCCGCCACCGCGTTGACATCCTCGGGTTGCACTATTCCGCTGACCATCGACTGCAGTACCGCTGCCACCGGGATAACCTGCTCGCCATAGGCGGCTGATTGGGCCGTCGAGGGGTTGCGCTACTGGCACGCTTTGCTTGGTAGGGGCTCACTTTGAGCCTACCGAGTGCACCGTTGGTGATATGGCGTGCCAGCCAGCGTACTGGCTTACGACGTCCTGGCTCAGGTGAAATCGCCTGCCTGTCACGCGCTTAGCTAAGTAGCGTGCGCGTCCTCGCGGTGCGCCGCGCGTGGAAGTTGCAGTGCGCATGTCCGCGGTAAAGCCCTGTAGCACAATAGGATCAATGCCGGGCTGGAATGGAAGTATCGACGGAGGATTGTCGCATGCCCTTTGATTGGGTCGGCCTGGACTGCCGCAATTTTGTTGAAAGCCATAGTGTTTCGAATTGTGCTCACGTACAATAGCCCTCTCGGGCGAAGCATTTCTTCTCAACGAATGGAGTGGTCATGTCTCGTTTGAAGTACAAGGTTGTTCTCGGCGTGGTCCTGGGCTTCACCGCATTGGCAAGCTCCGGATGCACGTTGCCTACCATCTCGTGCACCAGCGGGACCACCGGAATCACCTGCACGCCATAGGCAGACTTCCGCGTCGGGGTTGCGCTACTGGCACGCTCTATTTGTAGGCCCGCCTTCGGCCGTGGGCGTGCCAGTCAGCGTACCGACTGCCTGTCGGATCTTTCCCTGAAAGCGTCTGTCTACCAGACGTTCTCGAACAACCGGCGGGTGGGTGCTTGCGTCACTGTGACAAAAAGCCGTACGCCCTGTGGCACTTACGAAATCACCCCCTGGGCGGCCGGAGGCGGCCACGGGCCGAGCTCTGTCACCTTGACTTGCCGGTGTTCTTCAAGTCCGTATCCCTGCTCGGCTGAACGCGTTTCGGCTCGCCGGGCATCTTGGGATAGTTCGGCGGATACGGCAGATCGCCAAGGCCGCGCTCTTCGTCGGCGTCGGCCATCTCCAGTAGAGGCGCGATCGACTGGGCCACGTCATTCATTACGGCCCAAGGGTCTTGGCGAGCCTTCACCAGATCGGGAACGGTTGCGATGGTGTAGTCGTCTGGTTCCGCGCCGGCCAGCTGGTCCCAGCTCAGCGGCGTCGACACCGTCGCGATCGGGGTGGGGCGTACCGAGTAGGCCGACGCCATGGTGCGGTCGCGGGCATTCTGATTGAAGTCGATGAAGATGCGCTCGCCGCGTTGCTCTTTCCACCACGCCGTGGTGACGGCCTCGGGCGCGCGTCGCTCTACCTCGCGGGCCAGCGCGATGCCGGCGCGGCGAACCTCGATGAAATCCCAGTCGGTGGCGATCCGCAGAAAGACGTGGATCCCGCGCCCACCGGATGTCTTGGGATATCCCACCAGACGGAGCTCGTCGAGCAACGGCCGCAACACGTCGACCGCGACCTCGCGCGCCTGCTCGAAGGCGACACCGGGCTGCGGATCCAGGTCGATGCGCAACTCGTCGGGATGGTCGGTATCGGGGCAGCGCACCTGCCATGGGTGCAAGGTGATGGTGCCCATCTGCGCCGCCCACACGATGGCGGAGGGGTGCGTAACCTTCAGGGCATCGGCGGTGCGCCCGGAGGGGAACGTCACCCGGCAGGTCTGCAGATAGTCGGGGTGGTGCTGCGGCACCCGCTTCTGGTAAATCTCCTCGCCGTCGATGCCATCCGGGAAGCGCTGCAGATGGGTGGGCCGGTCACGGAGCGCGTCGAGCATCGGACCACCAGCCACGGCGAGGTAGTACTCGACGAGCCGCCGCTTTGTGCCTTTCGAGCCCAGCTTGGGGAAGTAGACCTTGTCCGGACTGGTCAGGCGAACCGCAATTCCGTCGACGTCGAGCTCTTCTGCAGCGGCCATACCAAAGATTCCAGCACAATCGGCCTATGGACTTACCCGTCATGCCCCCGGTGTCGCCGATGCTTGCCAAATCGGTGCGGTCGATCCCGCCCGATGCGTCATACGAACCGAAATGGGACGGATTCAGGTCCATTTGCTTCCGCGACCGCGACGAAGTCGAGCTGGGCAGCCGCAACGAACGGCCCATGACGCGCTATTTCCCCGAGTTGGTGGCCGCGGTCCGCGCCGAGCTGCCCGAGCGTTGCGTGATCGACGGGGAGATCGTCATCGCAACCGACCACGGCCTGGATTTCGAGGCGCTACAACAGCGCATCCACCCGGCGGATTCGCGGGTACGGATGCTCGCCGAGGCGACGCCGGCGTCCTTCATCGCGTTCGACTTGCTCGCCCTGGGCGACGACGACTACCTGCGGCGGCCATTCAGCGAGCGGCGCGCCGCCTTGGTCGACGCCCTGGCGGACTCGGGGCCTTCGGTCCATGTCACGCCGGCCACCACCGAAGTCGACGTTGCGCGGCGCTGGTTCGACGAATTCGAGGGGGCCGGCCTCGACGGTGTCATCGCCAAGCCGCTGACCGTCACCTACCAGCCCGACAAGCGCGTGATGTTCAAGATCAAACACGAGCGCACCGCCGACTGCGTCGTCGCCGGCTATCGCGTGCACAAGTCCGGCGGTCAAGCGATCGGCTCGCTGCTGCTTGGGCTCTACCAGGACGACGGTCAGCTCGCCTCCGTCGGGGTGATCGGCGCTTTCCCGATGGCCGAACGACGGCGCCTGTTCACCGAGCTGCAGCCGCTCGTCACCGATTTCGAAGACCACCCGTGGAATTGGGCTGCCCACGAAGCCGGCGAACGAACACCGCGCAAGAACGAATTCTCGCGCTGGAACGCCGGCAAGGATCTCTCGTTCGTGCCGCTGCGTCCGGAGCGCGTTGTCGAGGTCCGCTACGACCACATGGAAGGCCGGCGCTTTCGCCACACCGCGCAGTTCAACCGGTGGCGCCCGGACCGCGAGCCTCGCTCGTGCACATACGAGCAACTCGAGCAGCCGGTCACCTTCAGCCTCGGTGACATCGTTCCGGGCCTGGGAGCGGGCTAGAAGGGTGGCGGTTGGTTGCGTTCAGCGATGTGGGCTGCGTTGAGCGCTCGTTCGGCATTGACGCGGCGGGCCCGATCTTGATGTCGGGTCCGGCGGCGTTTGGGCATCATGACTCCGCACTCGCCGAGGGGCCCATATTGCGTTGAGGGAATTCGCAATTCGCCCGTCGGCATGCACAGCGCGGGAAACAACAGCCGACTGCCCGGACGGGTCGTGTACGTCTGACCCGTGGGCGACGTCCACACCACCGTGCCGTCCGGCAGTTGCTCGTCCCGCCAGCCCGTCCAGAAAGTCTTTAGAAGATGGTGTTTCCTGCAGAGGCACTTGAGGTTCGACGCGTGGGTGGGGCCGAGCGGGTAGGGCACCGTGTGGTCGATGTCGGCGAACTCGGCGGGTCGATCGCAACCGGGGAACCGGCATGTCATGTCGCGGCATCGGACGAACCGCTCCAGTTCGGCCGAAGGGCGATATCCCGGCTCGGGCTTCGCGTCGCCGGGATGACGCACCGGCCGGACTTTCGCGCCCCCGCGGATCAGCTCGGCGACCACCGCAGGCGAAATCACGCCCCCGCCGGTAATCAGCGCGGGCGGCCGGGACGGCGGCACGTCGGGCTCGGGATCGGGGGTGAGGGCCTCAACGAGCGTGGTCTGGTCGGTGATTGGCGTCCGCTCCCGTTGGCCCGCCATGTGCGGGTCCGGCTCGGCATCCAAGGCCGATGCGTCGGCAACGACGTGGATCATCACGCTGGCTGCCCGCCCGTCCTCGACGGCGCCGGCCGGGCAGTCCGCATTGCCGCAGCCGCAGGCGAGCCGGTCCGCGCCAGCGGCCAGCGCACCCAACGCGTCGGCACGGCGCTGCGCGACGGTGCGCGGATCGTCTTCGCACACCTCGTGAGCCATCCGCAGCAGGCGCCGGTCCAGTGTGGCCGCGTCGTGCGCATAGAGCCGGCCCCATAAGGCGGCGGTGCCCGACGGGTCGTCGGATTGATCGATGACGACGTCGCGGCTGCGGGCGCTTGCGCGCGTCCTCCGCAGCGCCCCCGGATCGTATTGGTCCACCACCGCGTCGATGGCTTGCGCGGTCTTGCTAGCCGATATCGGCCCAAACCTCATCGCCGCTTCGGCCAACGTCGTATCGATCAAATGCAGTGTGTCGGGGTCTTTTACGAGATCCGTGTGCCAGACGATGGTCGACGCCAGCCGGGCGCTGATCGTGCCCTCGGCGAACAGCGCCGCCACTTGCGGCACTCGATTGCGCAGCGCGGCGGCGAGGTACATCTGCCCTGAGGCCATGGCGTGGCTGATGTTTTGTGCCGCGGCGACTTCGGCGGCCACGGCATCCCAGTTGTCGCAGGACCAGTGGGCGGACACAGTGGGCCCTTCGGCTCGGCGATGCACCAGCTCCGCGATGGCGGCCAGCCGGCGTGCCGCGGCTGCCGCCTCCACCCGTGAACAGTCGGCGATCGCGGCGACCACTTCACCGTCGTCGGCGCGCGCCAACTCGTCGGCGACCGGAAGCGATCTATCGAACATAGTTTCGATGGTAGCCCGGCAGAGCTGCGCATTCCCGCCCGAAGGTGCCACCCTGTGGACAAACTTCGAACTGTGGATAACTTCGGCCCGGCGTTTAATACGACCCAGAGCGGGCAAGCGAACTCACATGTCTGTGACAGCGTTTCAGGATCTGCCGTTGGCCGATCGCGATCGCAAGTGGGACGGAGACGCCGCCGAGAAGCGGGTTCGCAGCTGGGCCGGGGCCGAGGACGCGCCGAACCAGAAATACCGTGATGCCCACGTCTGGTACGACAACGACAAGAAGGACAACTTCACGGCGTACAAACTGTTGATCGCCGATGTGGTCGGCGGCGACCTCAAGGCCGTGCCGCGTGGGGTGATGGCGGCCGGCGCCATCATGGACGGCGCCCGTGGCGGCATCGACCTGCCGAAGGCGGACGTCGACCGTGTCAAGAGCCACTTGGCGAAGTACTACAAGAAGATGGGCGAGAGCCCTCCGTGGGAGCGCGGGTGAGCTAGACCGCGACAGACAGGTGCGACAGTCCGCGCAGCGTGACGTTCGCCTTGTACTGCGGCTCGCCGTCGGGCCGCGCGTGCGGGAACCGCGCCGTCACCGCCGACAGCGCCACGCCGGCTTCCAGCCGGGCCAGCGGCGCACCCAGGCAGTAGTGCGCGCCCCGGCCAAAGCCCAGGTGTCGCAATCCTTTCCGGTCCGGATCGAAGATATCGGGCCGGTCGAATTCCGCAGGGTCACGGTGGGCGGCGGCGAGCACCAACATCATGACATCGCCCGCGGGAACCTCGGCTCCCCCAATCACCATGTCGGCGAGAGCAATTCGGCCGACCAGTTGCACAGGCGGGTCGAAGCGCAGGGTCTCTTCCACGATCGCCGGCGCTCGGCCCGGCTCGGCGCCCAGGGCGGTCCAGTGCGTGCGATCGCGCAGCATCGCCAACATGGCGTTCCCAATCAGGTTCACCGTGGTCTCATGTCCCGCGATCAAGAGCAGGTTGCAGGTGGAGACAATCTCCTCCTCGGTCAGTTGATCTCCGGACTCCTCCACCGCGATCAGCCCCGACAGCAGGTCGTCACCGGGTGTCGAACGGCGGCGGTCGATCAGACCGTGGAAGTACTCGCGCAACCACGCCCCGGCCTGCTGTCGCTCATTCGCCAGCTCCGGCGGCACGCCGGTGATCGTCGAAAACGGATCAAGCGCCTGGGCGAGCAACGCCGATGCGCGACTGAACTGGGGCTCGTCATCGAGCGGGACGCCGAGCAGCCGGCAGATCACCGCGACCGGCAGCGGGTAGGCGAAATCCTCGACGACATCGAAGTGGCCCTTTTCGGCGACCCGATCGAGCATTCCGTCGACCAGCGAACGGATATCGGGCTCCAACGCGTTCACCACCTTCGGCGCGAATGCCTTGCTGACCAGCCTGCGCAGCCTGGTGTGATCGGGTGGATCGAGAAACAAGAAGCCCGGCGGGCCCTGCCTGCGCGGCGCCGTGCCGGCCTCGGCCTGCCGCTTGGCGACCGTCGAGTTGACGTTGTCGCTGCTTGACGACGGGTGCCGCAATACCTCGTCGCAGTCTCGGTAGGTCGAGAAGACGGTCAGGTTGGCGCCGGGCAACTGCAACGCTCCCCCGTCGCGAAACTGCGCACACAGGTGATACGGGTCGGGCCGGTTGGCCGGGTCCAGCAGCTGCAGCAGCAACCCCTGGGAATCGGTCGGCGCGGTCGTCATGCGGCCATTCTGCCCCTCGGCGGGCCGCACACAGTTTCAGCGACGGAGGAACTCGACGATGTGGCCCGCTAGTTCCTCGCCCGCATCCTCTTGCAGGAAGTGTCCGGCGCCGCGGATCAGGGGATGATCGATCCCTTGCGCGCCGCGCATCTCGCGCTGGAAGATCGCGCCCATCGGACCGGTGATCGGGTCGCTGTCGCTGAAGGCGACCAGCATGGGGGTCGGGCTCGCGGCGAGTTTGGCCCATGCCGCTTTGTTGGCCGCCGCCGCGGGATCGTCGGGCGAGGTCGGCACCAAGCCCGGCATGGCGCGCGGACCCGCACAGTACTCGTCGCCCGGAAACGGCGCGTCATAGCTTGCGCGTACGTCGTCGCTCATCGGTTTGCGGCATCCGCCCTGCACGAACGCGCCGAC
>NZ_LZKH01000078.1:0-93650 GCF_001672745.1 Mycobacterium sp. E1386 | reverse complement strand
ATCACCAGGTGCGCCGACCCGAACACGAGCATGAACACCAGCCCGTAACTGATGACATTCCAACGCAATTCGCGGTCTTGGTTCGCCTCCACAATCAGCAACGCGGCGACGGTGATCACTGCGGCGAAGCACAGCAGCAGCAGCTCGGCGTTGCGACGGGTGGGCAGCGGAGGTGTGACCGCGAATTGCGTTGGAATGTCATCAGTTACGGGCTGGTGTTCATGCTCGTGTTCGGGTCGGCGCACCTGGCCATCCGGCGTTTCGCCCCCTACACCGATCCGCTGCTGTTACCAATTGTGGCGCTGCTCAACGGACTTGGCCTGGTGATGATCCATCGGCTCGACCTGGTCGACAACCAGCTCAGCGGCCGCCATCATCCCAGCGCAACCCAGCAGATGATGTGGACCCTCGTTGGGGTGGTCACGTTCGCGCTGGTGGTCACATTCCTCAAAGACCATCGGCAGCTGGCGCGGTACGGCTACATCTGCGGGATCACCGGCCTGGTGCTGTTGGTGATTCCCGCACTGCTACCGGCATCGCTGTCCGAGCAGAACGGCGCGAAAATCTGGATTCGCTTCCCCGGCTTCTCGATTCAGCCCGCAGAATTCTCGAAGATCTTATTGCTGATCTTCTTCTCCGCCGTGCTGATCGCCAAGCGGGGCCTGTTCACCAGCGTCGGCAAGCATTTCATGGGGCTGACCCTGCCGCGCCCGCGCGACCTCGCACCCCTGCTGGCCGCCTGGGTCATCTCGATCGGCGTGATGGTCTTCGAAAAGGACCTCGGTACCTCGCTGCTGCTGTACGCGTCGTTCCTGGTGGTGGTTTACCTTGCGACACAACGGTTCAGCTGGGTGGTGATCGGCCTTGTGCTGTTCGCGGTCGGCAGCGTCATCGCATATTTCGTCTTCGCGCACGTGCGAGTCCGGGTGCAGATGTGGTGGGATCCGTTCTCCGACCCCGACGGCAGCGGCTACCAGATCGTCCAGTCCCTGTTCAGTTTCGCCACCGGCGGCATATTCGGCACCGGGCTGGGAAACGGGCAACCCGATACCGTGCCGGCCGCGTCGACCGACTTCATCATCGCCGCGTTCGGTGAGGAACTCGGGCTAGTCGGGCTCGCCAGCATCTTGATGCTCTACACGATCGTCATCGTCCGCGGCATGCGCACGGCGATCGCGACGCGCGACAGCTTCGGCAAGCTGCTGGCCGCGGGCCTGGCCTCCACCCTGGCCATCCAGCTGTTCATCGTCGTCGGCGGCGTTACGCAACTCATCCCGCTGACCGGTCTCACCACCCCGTGGATGTCCTACGGTGGATCGTCGTTGCTGGCGAACTATGTGTTGCTGGCCATCCTCGCTCGCATCTCCAACAGCGCTCGGCATCCCCTACGCGGCCGTGAGCGCAAGGATTCGCCGATCGCGGCGGCCAAGACCGAGGTAATCGAGAAGGTATGAACACCTCTCTGCGCCGCATCTCGATCACCGTCATGGCGCTGATCGTGCTGCTCCTGCTCAACGCCACTATGACGCAGGTGTTCGCCGCCGACTCACTGCGCGCCGATCCGCGCAATCAGCGCGTCCTGCTCGACGAGTATTCGCGCCAGCGCGGCCAGATCATCGCCGGCGGACAATTGCTGGCCTATTCGGTGGCCACCGACAGCCGCTTCCGCTTTCTGCGGGTCTACCCGAACCCGGCCGTCTACGCGCCGCTCACCGGCTTCTACTCGCTGCGCTATTCCAGCAGCGGCCTGGAGCGCGCCGAGGACCCCCTGTTGAACGGCTCCGACGAGCGGCTGTTCGGGCGCCGGCTGGCCGATTTCTTCACCGGCCGCGATCCGCGCGGCGGCAACGTCGACACCACCATCAGACCGCGGGTCCAGCAGGCCGGGTGGGACGCGATGCAGCAGGGGTGCGGTGGGCCGCCGTGCAAGGGCGCCGTCGTCGCCCTCGAGCCGTCCACCGGCAAGATCTTGGCCATGGTGTCATCGCCGTCCTATGACCCGAATCTGCTCGCGTCACACGATCCCCAGGTGCAGGCGCAAGCATGGCAGCGGCTTCGCGACGACCCCGACAATCCGCTGACCAACCGCGCCATCTCGGAGACCTACCCGCCCGGATCCACGTTCAAGGTGATCACCACCGCGGCCGCGCTGCAGGCGGGTGCGACCGACGCCGAGCAGTTGACCGCGGCGTCCTCCATCGTGCTGCCCGACAGCACCGCGAAGTTGGAGAACTACGGCGGCCAGCCCTGTGGCAACGAGCCCACGGTGTCGCTCAAGCAGGCGTTCGCCCTGTCCTGCAACACCGCATTCGTCCAGCTCGGCATGCACACCGGATCCGATGCGCTGCGCAGCATGGCACGCTCGTTCGGCCTGGACACCACCCCGAGCGTCATCCCGCTACAGGTCGCCGAATCAACGGTCGGGATCATCCCCGACGCCGCCGCGCTGGGCATGACCAGCATCGGCCAGAAGGACGTTGCGCTGACACCGCTGGAGAACGCCCAGGTCGCGGCGACCATCGCGAACGACGGCGTCACGATGCAGCCCTACCTGATCGACAGCCTCAAGGGCCCGGACCTGGCCAACATCAGCACCACCGTCCCCTATCAGCAGCGCCGCGCGGTGTCGCCCCAGGTCGCCGCTAAGCTAACAGAGCTGATGGTCGGCGCCGAGAAGGTCGCGCAGCAGAAAGGGGCCATTCCCGGCGTGCAGATCGCATCCAAGACGGGTACCGCAGAGCATGGCACCGATCCGCGTAATACGCCGCCGCACGCGTGGTACATCGCCTTCGCGCCCGCGCAGACGCCGAGAGTCGCCGTGGCAGTGTTGGTAGAGAATGGCGGCGACCGCCTGTCCGCGACGGGAGGTGCACTCGCCGCGCCGATCGGACGGGCTGTGATCCAAGCCGCGCTACAGGGAGGACCATGAGCCCGCGAGTTGGTGTGACGCTGTCTGGCAGATACCGCCTGCAGCGCCTGATCGCCACCGGCGGCATGGGCCAGGTCTGGGAGGCGGTGGACAGTCGGCTGGGCCGGCGCGTCGCGGTCAAGGTGCTCAAACAGGAGTTCTCCCAGGATCCGGAGTTCATTGAGCGGTTCCGCGCCGAGGCGCGCACCACCGCGATGCTCAATCACCCCGGCATCGCCCAGGTCCACGACTACGGCGAGAGCCAGCTGGACGGGGAAGGCCGCACCGCCTACCTGGTGATGGAGTTGGTGAACGGCGAGCCGCTGAACTCGGTCCTCAAGCGCACGGGCCGGCTGTCGCTGCGGCACGCCCTCGACATGCTCGAGCAGACCGGCCGGGCCCTGCAGGTCGCGCACGCCGCCGGCTTGGTGCACCGCGACGTCAAGCCGGGCAACATCCTGATCACCCCGACCGGCCAGGTGAAGATCACCGACTTCGGTATCGCCAAGGCCGTCGACGCCGCGCCCGTCACCCAGACGGGGATGGTGATGGGTACCGCCCAGTACATCGCCCCCGAACAGGCCCTCGGCCACGACGCAACGCCCTCCAGCGACGTGTACTCCCTGGGCGTGGTCGGCTACGAGGTGGTGTCGGGCAAGCGGCCGTTCACCGGTGACGGCGCCCTGACGGTCGCGATGAAGCACATCAAAGAGCCCCCGCCGCCGCTGCCCGCGGAGCTGCCGCCCAATGTGCGGGAGCTCATCGAGATCACGCTGGTCAAGAACCCCGCGATGCGCTACCGCAGCGGCGGGCCGTTCGCCGACGCCGTGGCGGCGGTACGGGCGGGCCGCCGTCCGCCCCGGCCCAGCCAGTCACCGCCTCCCGGGCGGGCATCGCCGGCGGCCATTCCGTCCAGCCCCACGACCAGGGCGGCCGCCGTGACCAGCACCCGCAGCGCGGCGCCGCGCCGATCCCGGCCGGCCACCGGCGGTCATCGCCCGCCCCCGGCGCGCCGGACCTTCTCGTCCGGTCAGCGCGCGCTGCTGTGGGCCGCCGGGGTGCTCGGAGCGCTGGCCATCATCATCGCGGTGCTGATCGTCATCAACTCCCGCGCAGACACCCAGCAGCAGTCCCCGCCCCCGACGGTCACCGACACCGGGAGCCCGCCCGCGCCGCCGCCGAGCAATACCCCGAGCGGCTCCGCGCCACGGCTCAATTGGACGAATCGCGGGACGATAAGTAATTCTGGACTGCAACGAGGGCCGGCCGAGCACGGGTGGGGTGAACCACTGACGCTCAGCGCATCACCGGCCCGACACGAGATGCCAAGATGACCACCCCTCAGCACCTGTCTGACCGTTATGAACTGGGCGAAATCCTCGGATTCGGGGGTATGTCCGAGGTTCACCTGGCCCGCGACGTCCGGCTGCACCGCGATGTCGCGGTCAAAGTGTTGCGCGCCGACCTGGCCCGCGATCCCAGCTTCTATCTGCGGTTCCGTCGCGAGGCGCAAAACGCGGCTGCGCTCAACCACCCGTCGATCGTCGCGGTCTACGACACCGGCGAGGCGGAGACACCGACGGGCCCGCTGCCGTACATCGTCATGGAGTACGTCGACGGCGTCACGCTGCGCGACATCGTGCACACCGACGGCCCGCTACCCCCGCGGCGGGCCATCGAGATCATTGCCGACGCGTGCCAGGCGCTGAACTTCAGTCACCAGAACGGCATCATCCACCGCGACGTCAAACCGGCGAACATCATGATCAGCAGCACCAACGCGGTCAAGGTGATGGACTTCGGCATCGCGCGCGCGATCGCCGACAGCGGCAACAGCGTCACCCAAACCGCGGCGGTGATCGGGACGGCCCAGTATCTGTCTCCCGAGCAGGCTCGCGGCGACACCGTGGACGCCCGGTCCGACGTCTACTCGCTGGGTTGTGTGCTCTACGAAATCCTCACGGGCGAGCCGCCTTTCACCGGCGACTCGCCGGTCGCCGTCGCCTACCAGCACGTGCGCGAGGACCCGATTCCGCCGTCGCACCGCCACGAGGGCATCTCCGCCGACCTCGACGCCGTCGTGCTCAAGGCGCTGGCCAAAAACCCGGACAACCGCTACCAGACCGCCGCGGAGATGCGCGCCGATCTGGTGCGGGTGCACAACGGCGAACCGCCCGAGGCGCCCAAGGTCCTCACCGACGCCGACCGCAGCTCGCTGCTCGCGGCGGGCGGGAATTCGCCCGGGCCGCGCACCGACGCGCTGCCCCGGCAACCCTTGCGCCGCATGGACGAAAGCAACGGCGGTTCGGTCGGTCGCTGGATCGTCGCGGTCGCCGCGTTGGCGGTGCTGACGATCGTCGTCGTCATCGCCTTCAACACCCTCGGCGGCACCACGCGCGATGTGCAGGTGCCTGACGTGCGGGGCCAAGTCTCCGCCGATGCCATTGCCGCGCTGCAGAACCGCGGCTTCAAGACGCGCACCCTGCAAAAGCCCGATTCGGCGATCCCGCCCGACCACGTCATCAGTACCGACCCCGGGGCCAACGCCTCGGTGAGCGCGGGCGATGAGGTCACCATCAACGTCTCGACCGGTCCCGAACAGCGCGAGGTGCCCGACGTTTCCTCGCTGGGGTACTCCGACGCGGTCAGCAAGCTCAAGGCCGCCGGCTTCAGCAAGTTCAAGCAGGCCAATTCGCCGTCGAGCCCAGAGTTGCTAGGCAAGGTGATCGGCACCAACCCGCCGGCCAACCAGACGTCGGCGATCACCAACGTCATCACCGTCATCGTCGGGTCGGGGCCGGAGACCAAGCAGGTGCCAGACGTAGCGGGCCAGACCGTCGACGTCGCGCAGAAGAATCTCACCGTCTACGGCTTCACCAAGGTCACCCAGGCACAGGTGGACAGCAACCGGCCGGCCGGTGAGGTGATCGGCACCAATCCGCCTAAGGGCCAGATGGTTCCGGTGGATTCGGTGATCGAGCTCCAGGTGTCGAAGGGCAACCAGTTCGTGATGCCCGACCTGAGCGGCATGTTCTGGACGGACGCCGAGCCGCGATTGCGGGCGCTGGGTTGGACCGGGGTGCTGGACAAGGGGCCCGACGTGGACGCGGGCGGCTCGCAATCCCACCGGGTGGTGTATCAGAACCCGCCGGCCGGCACCGGGTGCAACCGGGACGGGATCATCACGCTGAAGTTCGGCCAGTAGCCGCCGGTTCGGCCGGGATATAGGGCTGCACCGCGGCCCGCACCTCGTTTTCCAGCCGGCGGACCAGCGTGTCGTTGCGCGCCCACCCGCAATAGGTGAGCCAGTTCGCCAGCATCCGGTGCCCGCCCTCGGTCAGGATCGACTCCGGGTGGAACTGGACACCGTGAATCGGCAACTCGCTGTGCCGCACTCCCATGATGACGCCGCCGCGGGTGCGCGCCGTCACCTCCAGCACGGGGGGCAGCGACTCCGGCAGTATGGTCAGTGAGTGGTAGCGGGTCGCCGTGAACGGATCCGGAAGCCCTTGCAGCACACCGGTGTTGGTGTGGAAGACGTTGCTCGTCTTGCCGTGCAGCAGTTCGGGCGCGCGGTCCACGGTGGCGCCGAAGGCGACGCCGATGGCTTGGTGTCCGAGGCAGACCCCGAGCAGCGGGGTGCGCTCAGCGGCACACGCGCCGACCAGACCGATCGATGCGCCCGCACGTTCCGGGGTACCCGGACCGGGGCTGAGCAGCACACCGTCGAACCGCTTGGCGACGGCGGACGCGTCGGAAAGCCTGGCGTCGTCGTTGCGCCACACCTCGGCCTCGACGCCCAACTGGCCGAGGTACTGCACCAGGTTGAACACGAAGCTGTCGTAGTTGTCGACGACCAGGATCCGCACCGTGCCAGGTTACCGTCCGCCGGAAATCAGTAGCCGATGGTTCCCATGGGCTGCGCGAAATGCAGCCGGTCGGGCTCGGTGTGGCCGACGATCTGCACGTCGGGCTTGACCTCTTCGCGGTAGCCGAGCCCGAAGCGGACCACGTACTGGCGGTACAGGGTGACCAGGGGAGCGGCGGCCAGGGCGGCTTGCATGGCGGCTGCGTTGCCGACCGCAGTGATCGTGTAGGGCGGGCTGTAAGTGCGCCCGTTGAGTAGCAGCGTGTTGCCGACACAGCGGGGCACCGACGTGGCGATGATTCGCTGGTCCTGCATCTGAATCGCCTCCGCGCCGGCGCTCCACAACGCGTTGAGGACGGCCTCGATGTCCTGCTGGTGCACCACCAGGTCGTCGGGGGACGCATCCCGCGGGAAACGGCCATTGGCGTCGCGTGGCGCGTCGTCCAAGGTGACAGCGAGGCCCGGCCCGTGCACCGGGTTCATGTCCGCCTCGGTGGCCAGCTCGGCCGAGCGGCGCAGCATTGCCGCCAGCGCCAGATCCGAGGACCGTCCGTGCGCGGCGTCGATCTTGCCGGCCAGCGCGTCGCGTTGGGCGTTGAGGTGGTTCACCGACGCTTGGGCCTCGCGAACCAGATCGACCAGCCGCGGGGCGTCGCTGCGACGGATCTCCGCGCCGCCGGACACCCCGTGAGTGGCGGCAAGGAGCAAACCGGCCGACAGGCAAACCACCGGGACGCCGAAGCGCCATGGTGACCGGCGTCCGTCGCTCATTCGGCTCTCCAATTTCCTGGTGGGCGTGCCGGGTGAGTTAGTCTCGTAGCCAAGCTGTGCGTGCAGCTGCCTCTTATCGTTGCACCCGTCCCACTCACCGTCTTGCTGAGGTAATCATGCCCAAGTCCAAGGTCCGCAAGAAGAACGACTTCGCCGTCAGCGCGGTCAGCCGCACGCCGGTGAAGGTGAAGGTGGGACCGTCGAGCGTGTGGTTCGTTGCCTTGTTCGTCGGCCTCATGTTGATCGGGCTGGTCTGGCTGATGGTGTTTCAGCTGGCCGCCGTCGGCAGCCAGGCGCCGACCGCCCTCAACTGGATGGCGCAACTCGGGCCGTGGAACTATGCCATCGCCTTCGCTTTCATGATCACCGGATTGTTGCTGACGATGCGCTGGCACTGAGCGACGTCAGCTGCGGAATGAATTCATTTTTGGCTTGCTCCGTTACTGTGCCAGCAACATTCCCACCCCCCAATCACACGCGTGTGATTTATCCCCACTGTTGATAGCGTCTGTGGATAACTCCATAGGCAGTGGTGGGAGGGGCTGAGCGGCGCATGCAGCAAACACGTTGGGAGCCCAGCACGCCAGGAATCGCTGGTTGTGGGGTCGCCGGTGTTCTGATGGCTATCGTCAGTGTGACCGTGGTCACAGACGCGCCGGGGCGGATTCTCGCGGGGATTGCCGCGGTGGGTCTGCTCTTGTTTGCGGGCGCGACGTGGCGCGCGCGTCCAAAGCTGGCAATTACCGCCGACGGCTTGCTGCTCCGGGGATGGTTCCGGACGCAGGTATTACAACCCCCCGACATCAAGATCATCCGGATCATCGAGTTCCGCCGCTACGGACGCAAAGTCCGGCTCCTCGAGGTGGAGACGGCCGACGACGACCTGATTCTGTTCTCTCGCTGGGACCTCGGGACGGACCCGCTCGAGGTGCTCGACGCGCTGACCGCCAGCGGTTACGCGGGGCGTCACCCGCACTGATCGGGACGGCCGGCGGCCCGGCTTAGGAGATGGTGATCGACTCGATGACCACCGGCTCGGTCGGGCGGTCGTTGGCGTCGGTGGACGTCGTCGCGATCGCCTCGACCACTCGCTGCGATTCGGGGTCCGTCACTTCGCCGAAGATCGTGTGCCGCCGGTTCAGGTGGGGCGTCTTGCCGACCGTGATGAAGAATTGCGAACCGTTGGTGCCCGGGCCCGCGTTCGCCATCGCCAGCAGGTACGGCTTGTCGAATTGCAGTTCGGGGTGGAACTCGTCGGCGAACTTGTAACCCGGGCCGCCGCGACCGGTGCCGGTCGGGTCGCCGCCCTGGATCATGAAGCCCTGGATCACCCGGTGGAAGACCGCCCCATCGTAGAACGGACCGGAGGACCCGCCCGATGCGTTCTGGGTCGAGTACTCCTTGGTGCCCTGCGCCAGGCCAACGAAGTTGGCGACGGTCTTGGGCGCGTGGTTTCCGAACAGTGCGACTTTGATGTCGCCGCGGTTGGTGTGGAGCGTGGCAGTAGCAGTCTGATGGGGGCTGTTGGTCACGGCATGAGAGTCTGCCACTACCCGTGGGCATGCCCGCACCCGGTGTCGCTCAAGCCGAGCGGCGGCCGAAACTGCGTCGCGCGCATACCGGTTCCGCCGGCGTCCCTATGCTGGCAGTCTGTTCAGGACGCACAGAAAGGCGGCAGATGAGCGCTAAGGCGGAATCCCGGCTGACCCCGCGAGAGCGACTGGCTCGGGGGCTGACTTACTCGACACTGGGTCCGGTCGACGTCACCCGCGGAGTCGTCGGCCTCAGTGTCCAGTCGGCGCAGTCGACCGCATCGCAGATCCGTCGCAAATACCAAGAGGGGCGCCTGGCCAAGGAACTCGCCGCGGCACAAGAGGCGCTCGCCCAGGAGCTGGCCGCCGCGCAGGAAGTGGTCGCGGGCCTGCCTCAGGCGCTTCAGGACGCGCGACGGGCGCAGCGCCGGAATAGGCGTCCGTGGGTGATCGCCGGGGTCGCTGTCGTTGTCCTCGCCGGCGGCGCCGTCGCCTTCAGCATTGTGCGGCGCCAGGTGCGGGAGAAGCCTCAGGAGCCCCAGTCGCGGCCGCCGAGCGTCGACGTGCAGCCGCGCCCGTAGGCATCACTCCCCGGGGTAGTCACCGAAGGACCACAAGTTGCCCTCCGGGTCTCGAACAGAGAATTCCCTTGCGCCATAATCCGTTTCGGCTAACGGTCGAATGATGTCGCCCTCGCGCTCACGGATGCGCTCGTATAGCGCTGCGGGGTCGCTGGTGACGACATAGCCACCGGAGGTGCCCGGTTCACGACACCATTCGGCGCCGGGCTTGTGGCTGCCGAGCATGATGCCGCCGGTTCCCTCCGGCCAGTTCAGTTGGGCGTGGTCGACGCGCGAACCCTCGCCATAGCGCGCGGCGAGGACGAAGCCGAAGGTGTGCACGTAGTAGTCGATCAACGCGGGTGCGTCATGGGCCTGCAATGTCAACCACACGCTCGGATTGGAACCAGTCATAGTCGCAGTCTGGGGTGAGCTGATGGCCGCCGTCTTGAATGTTTCGGAACTCTTCAGCCAGCCAGCGCCGCGGGGACGTGCCCGCAAATCTGGTGAACTCGCGGCTCAGGTGCGCCTGATCGCTATACCCGGTCTCGACGGCGACGGCCGCCAGGTCGACCCGGCCGCCGCGGCGCCGCACCGATTCGGAAATCAGGCCGGTCGCGTGCTCGAAGCGCATCAACATCGCCACCGTCTTCGGCGACCGGCCGACTTCCCGCCGGAACAGCGTCGTCAGGTGCCGTGGGCTCAATCCGACGGCCTCGGCGGCCGCGGCCACTGAGGCCCGCCCGCCGCTGCGCTCCAACAGCTGCCAGGCGAAGACCACCTCGGGACGCACTCTCGCACGTTCATGTCGCCGCGACGCGTCGACCAGGTAGTTGGTGATCACGGTGAACGCTTCCCGCCAATTCCGGGCGTCGGCGACGCGCTCGTGCAATTCGACGCCACGCGGGCCCATGACAAGGGTGGCGTCGAGGTCGACCGATTCCAACTCCGCGGCGGGCATATCGAAGAGAGCTCGGGCGGCCAGCGGATGCACCGCCAACTGCACACCGGCCTGGCCGCGTTGCTGCCGGATATGCGCGGCGGTGACGTGCAAACCACCCACCAGCAGTGGCTTTGGCTGGGCAGCGGGAACGGCCTCCGGGGTTGCGGCCGCCGACACGCCATCGTCGCGACTGACGATGAGGGTCAGCTTTGCCGAAGGCATTCCGCGGTGCACGCCGGTGGGAGCCGCCAATGCGCGGTAGCCGACCATTGCCGCGACACCTGGCGCGCACCCGGCCGGCCCATTGACGAATTCCGAGACGCGCATCGGCTCGCCGGCGACCACAGTCCCACGTTAACCGTGCGGCCGCTCCCCACGCAGACTTCGACTTGTGGAGCCTAGGGGAATCGAACCCCTGACACCCGCCTTGCAAAGGCGGTGCTCTACCAACTGAGCTAAGGCCCCTCGACGTGATCGGGTGGCTGACCGGATGGGTCGTCCACCGCCACGTGCCAGACCTCGACCCCGCGTCGGGAGCGCACCACCACCGCCGCCACCACAGCGATCAGTGTGATTGGCAGGGCAAGTCTTACGCAACGTCTTGACGGGCACATGGTTGTGGGCCTAGGAGGACTCGAACCTCCGACCTCTTCGTTATCAGCGAAGCGCTCTAACCGCCTGAGCTATAGGCCCGTACACGGGTACGGCCGAGCGACGAGATTACCGCAATCGCCGCCCCACCCCCAAAACGCTAGTCGCGGTCGGCCAGCGTTACTTCGATACCGCCGATCAGATCGGTGGTCAGGTTGTAGACGAACGCGGCGATCGTGGCCATCGCGGTCAACAGGACGATGTTCACCAAGCCGATCAACACGGCGCCGCCGAAGATGGTGCCGCTGGAGACGAGCTCGCCGCTGCTGCCGCTGGTGTTGTTCAGCAGGTCGCCGACGTTGCTGTTCAGCTTCGACCACACGCCCATTCCGCCGAGCACCAGGTACAGGAATGCGACCGCGATCATCCAGACGAAGAACAGCGCGACCGAGAGCAGCAGGGAGACCTTGAGCGTGCTCCACGGATCGATCCGGCGAATCTGCATGCTGGCCCGCACCGGCCCGCGCGGTCGCCGCGTCACCTGGGTGTGGCTTTCGCGGCCCTCCCGGGTCTCGGACGCCGACGAACGGCCGGATCCCGGCGGGCTCGCCGGCTCCGCCGTGCGGTCGGGCGGAGTCTTGCGCTGCGGTCCACGCGGCGTCGGGCCGGACAGGTCCGGCAACTCGCTGGCGTAGGCCTCCGCCGGCGGCCCGTCAGCGCGCCCCTGCGGGGCATCACTCTCGTGCGGCGGGTTCTTCGCGTGCGGGGGCGCGCCGGCGCCCGGCGCCGCGGTGCCGGAGATGAACCGGTTCAGCCGGGCCTCGACGCCGGTGGGCGGGCCCGACGGCCGCGCCTCGGTCGGGGGCTCGTTCTGGCGCGGCGCCTGCGGGGGCCTGGGGCCGCCGCGCTGCCGCGGTGGCGACTCTCCGGCGTCGGGAGCACGTCCGGGATGTGCGGGCGGCGTCGCGCGGTGTACGCCGGCGCGCTCGGCCGAGCCGTCCCCATTGAGGCCATCGCCCATTTTGGGGGCGCCCGGCTCGTTCGGTGAGCTCACCCCGACTCCTTTGATCTCCTGCCACGCCCCGCGGGACGACGGCAGTCACATTTTGTCTGGTCGGGCCGAGTCTAATTGCCCGGCTGTTCGCCGGACCCCCGGGATTGCACCGACTAGCCGTCGGACTCCGCGGCGCCTTCCGCTTCCTCGACGACCTCATCCGCGTTTTCCTCGGCGTTGCGGGCGATGGCCAGCAGCGTGTTGTCGTCGCCCAGGTTCATCAGCCGAACGCCCTTGGTCTGTCGTCCAGCCTTGCGGACCTGCCGCGCCGCAGTGCGGATGACCCCGCCCCCGGAGGTGATCGCGTACAGCTCGCTGTCGTCGTCGACGATCAGCGCGCCCACCAGCTTGCCGCGCCGCCGGTCGAACATCACCGTCAGCACGCCCTTCCCGCCGCGACCCTGCACCGGGTACTCCTCGATCGCGGTGCGCTTGGCGTAACCGCCGGACGTCGCGACCAAGAGGTAGGTGCCCTCGCGAACCACGTTGAGCGACAACAGGTAATCGTCGGTGTTGAACCGCATGCCCTGCACGCCGGAGGTGGCGCGTCCCATCGGCCGCAGCGCCTCGTCGGTCGCCGAGAACCGGATGGACTGGCCGTTGGCCGACACCAGCAGCAGGTCGTCCTCCGACGAGCACAAGACCGCGCCCACCAACTCGTCGTTGTCGCGCAGGTTGATCGCCACGATCCCACCGGAGCGGTTGGAGTCGAAGTCGGTCAGCTTGGTCTTCTTCACCAGGCCGTTGCGGGTGGCCAGCACCAGGTATGGGGCGTCCTCATAGCCACGGATCTGAATGACCTGGGCGATGCGCTCCTCGGGCTGGAAGGCCAGCAGGTTGGCGACGTGCTGGCCGCGAGCGGTCCGGGACGCCTCGGGCAGTTCGTAGGCCTTGGCGCGATAGACCCGGCCCTGCGTGGTGAAGAACAGGATCCAGTCGTGCGTCGAGCTGACGAAGAAGTGCTTGACGATGTCGTCTTGCTTGAGGCCGGCGCCCTGCACGCCCTTGCCGCCGCGCTTCTGACTGCGGTACAGGTCGGTCTTGGTGCGTTTCGCGTAACCGGTCTCGGTGATGGTGACGACGACGTCCTCGCGGGCGATCAGGTCCTCGTCGCTGACCTCGCCGTCGGCCGCGACGATCCGGGTGCGGCGGTCGTCGCCGTGCTTCTCGACGATCTCGGCGAGCTCGTCGCGCACGATGCCGCGCTGGCGCTCCGGCTTGGCCAAAATGTCTTCCAGGTCGGCGATCTCGGCCTCGATCTTGGCCAGGTCGTCGATGATGCGCTGGCGCTCCAGGGCGGCGAGGCGACGCAGCTGCATGTCCAGGATCGCCTGGGCCTGGATCTCGTCGATGTCGAGCAACTCGATCAGCCCGGCCCGGGCGATGTCGACCGTTTCGGACGCCCGGATCAGCGCGATGACTTCGTCCAGGGCGTCGAGCGCCTTGACCAGACCGCGCAGGATGTGGGCGCGTTCGTTGGCCTTGCGCAGCCGGTAGGTGGTGCGGCGGACGATCACGTCGAGCTGGTGCGCCACGTAATGGCGGATCATCTGGTCGAGCCGCAGGGTGCGCGGGACCCCGTCGACGATGGACAACATGTTGGCGCCGAAGCTGGTCTGCAGCTGGGTGTGCTTGTAGAGGTTGTTCAGCACCACCTTGGCCACGGCGTCGCGCTTGATCTCGACGACGATGCGCACACCGACGCGGTCGCTGCCCTGGTCCTCGACGTTGGAGATGCCGGCCAGCCTGCCGTCGCGCACCTGTTCGGCGATCGAGGTGATGAAGTTGTCGTGGTTGACCTGATAGGGCAGCTCGGTGATCACCAAAGACGTTCGGCCTCTGGTCTCTTCGACCTCCACCACGCCGCGCATCCGGATCGAGCCGCGCCCGGTCTTGTAGGCATCGGCGATGCCCGTCGTGCCGACGATCAGGCCGGCGGTGGGGAAGTCGGGGCCCTTGACGCGCTCGCACACCGCGGCCAGGGTGGCCTCCTCGTCGGCCTCGTGGTTCTCCAGGCACCAGAAAACGGCCTCGGCGAGCTCGCGCAGGTTGTGCGGCGGGATGTTGGTCGCCATGCCGACCGCGATGCCGCCGGAGCCGTTGGCCAACAGGTTGGGGAACCGGCTGGGCAGCACCGTCGGTTCCTGCACGCGGCCGTCGTAGTTCGGGATGAAATCGACTGTCTCCTCGTCGATTTCACGCAGCATCTCCATGGCCAGCGGGGTGAGCCGCGCTTCGGTGTAACGCATCGCCGCAGGCGGGTCGTTGCCGGGTGAGCCGAAGTTGCCCTGCCCGTCGACGAGCGGGTACCGCAGCGACCAGGGCTGCGCCATGCGCACCAGGGTGTCGTAGATCGACGCGTCACCGTGGGGGTGGTAGTTACCCATCGTCTCGGCGACCGACCGCGCCGACTTGGCGTGGCTGCGGTCCGGGCGGAACCCCGAGTCGTACATCGCATACAGCACCCGGCGGTGCACCGGCTTGAGGCCGTCGCGCACCTCCGGCAGGGCGCGGCCCACGATCACGCTCATCGCGTAATCGATGTAGCTGCGCTGCATCTCCTGCTGAATGTCGACCGGTTCGATGCGGTCGCCGGCCTCGTCGCCCGGTGGCAGCGTGGTGTCAGTCATCTATTCCCCTTTGTGGGTTGGCGTGCCTGACTCGGCAGCTGGGAAGGTCAGACATCCAGGAAGCGAACGTCTTTGGCGTTGCGGGTGATAAAGCTGCGGCGCGCGTCGACGTCTTCGCCCATCAGGATCGAGAACAGCTCGTCGGCGGCCGCGGCGTCGTCCAGGGTGACCTGACGCAGCACCCGCACCGACGGGTCCATCGTGGTTTCCCACAACTCCTTCGCGTCCATTTCACCCAGACCCTTGTACCGCTGGATGCCGTCCTCTTTGTTGATCTTCTTGCCGGCCTTCAGTCCGGCCTCCAGCAGGCCGTCGCGCTCACGGTCGGAGTAGGCGAACTCGGGATCGGTGCGTTGCCACTTCAACTTGTACAGCGGTGGCTGCGCCAAGAACACGTGCCCGTTCTCGATGAGTGGTCGCATGAACCGGAACAACAGCGTCAGCAGCAGGGTCGAGATGTGCTGGCCATCCACGTCGGCGTCGGCCATCAGCACGATCTTGTGGTAACGCAGCTTGGTCAGGTCGAATTCGTCGTGAATCCCGGTACCCAGCGCGGTGATGATCGCCTGGACTTCGGTGTTCTTCAGCACCCGGTCGATGCGTGCCTTTTCGACGTTGATGATCTTGCCGCGCAACGGAAGGATCGCCTGGAACATCGAGTCGCGACCGCTCTTCGCCGAGCCGCCAGCCGAATCACCCTCCACCACATACAGTTCCGACTTGCGCGGGTCGGTGGAGCGGCAGTCGGCGAGCTTGCCGGGCAGCCCGCCGAGGTCGGTGGCGCTCTTGCGGCGCACCAGCTCTCGTGCCTTGCGTGCCGCGATACGGGCCTGCGCCGACGAAACCGCCTTGTTCACTACGGTTTTGGCTTCCGAGGGGTTGGCCTCGAACCAGTGGGTAAGCTGTTCGTTGCACACCCTCTGCACGAACGACTTGACCTCGGTGTTGCCCAGTTTCGTCTTGGTCTGGCCCTCGAACTGGGGCTCGGCCACCTTGACCGAGATGACCGCCGCCAGGCCTTCCCGGATGTCGTCGCCGGTGAGGTTGGGGTCCTTGTCCTTGAGCAGCTTCTTGTCTTTCGCGTACTTGTTCACCACCGAGGTCAACGCGCTGCGGAAGCCCTCTTCGTGCGTTCCGCCTTCGTGAGTGTTGATGGTGTTCGCGAAGGTGTGCACCGACTCCGAGTAACCACCGTTCCACTGCATGGCGATTTCGACCTCGTGACCGGGGCCTTTTCCGTCGAAGTCGATAACGCTCTGCTGGATCGGACTCTTGGTGCGGTTGATGTGCTTGACGAAGTCGACCAGGCCGCCGGGGTAATGGAACGTGCGGTGCTTGACCTTGTGCGGCGCAGTCGATTCCGCCGCCTTCTCCTCGGCGGACTTGGGCGCCTCGGCGGTGTCGCTTACCACCTCGTCGACGACCTCGTCCTGCTCGACTCGTTCGTCGGTGAGATTGATCGTGAGACCTTTGTTGAGGAAGGCCATCTCCTGGAGCCGCCGCGCGACCGTCTCGAAGTCGTACTGGGTGGTCTCGAAGATCTCGGGATCGGCCCAGAACCTGATCGTGGTGCCGGTCTTCTTGGTGGCCTCGCCTTGCTTGAGGGTGCCGGGCACGGCGCGGTCGTAGTACTGAAACCACTCGTGGCCATCGCGTTTGATGTTGACTTCCAGGCGGGTGGACAGCGCGTTGACCACCGAGACGCCGACACCGTGCAACCCACCGCTGACGGTGTAACCACTGTTCTCGCCACCGAACTTGCCGCCGGCGTGCAGCTGCGTCATCACCACGTCGACGGTGGGGGCTCCGGTGGCGTGCATGGCGACCGGAATGCCGCGCCCGTCGTCGGTGACCTCCACGCTGCCGTCATCGAGCAGCCGCACATCGACCTTGGTCGCGTAACCCGCCATCGCCTCGTCGACCGAGTTGTCGACCACCTCCCAGATGAGATGGTGCAGCCCGCGCTCACCGGTGGACCCGATGTACATGCCGGGGCGTTTGCGGACGGCCTCAAGCCCTTCGAGCACGGTGATCGCTGAAGCGCCGTATTCGTCTTGCGCCTTCTTCTTCTGGGCAGCCACGGTCGGAATGCTCTCCTTGGGGTTTCATGCGGGCGGTTCCAGTCACCGCAGCAGTCGCATGCCGCCAGTCTACCGTGATGAGCCGTCCGCACCGATTCTCTGGGCGCGTTTCTGCCCAGCTAACCGCGCCGTGCGGACGATTTCTCTATTCCCGCCGCGTCCCGACGTGCGTCAAGGCACTTCACGTCGTCCTGGCGGCTTTGAGCGGCCTGTTGATAAAGGGGTGTCTGGGGATCGTGGGCGCCGATCGAGGCCTAGCCGTAGGTGTCGCGCGGACCCCTCCCGGCGATGTGCCGCGGCCCCTTGCGCCACGACGGCGCGGCGGGGCCGGTGATTTTCAGCGACGTCACGACCCCGTTGCCAACCGCCGCCGCGATCTTCGCCAACAGCTGCGACTGGATCATCCGCAGCTGGGTGGCCCATGCGGTGGATTCGGCGGCCACGCTGAGCACCCCGTCATTCAACGCCGTCGCGGTGGCGTGGTCGGCGATCTGCTGGCCCACCACCGACGACCAGTTGCCGAGCACGGTGCCCTCGGCGACCTGCGTCGACCAACCGCGCTTCTTCGCCAGGTCGCGCGCCAACCGCCCCAGCGGTTGCGGGTCGCGGACGTCGGGTCCCGGTCCCGACCAGCTTCTTCGCTGCCCCGCGACGCGTCGGGTGGCCGGCGGCGTCGACCGTCCCCGCCCGGCGTCCTTGCCTTGCGCGCGAGCCGCGGCGCGGGCTTCCTCCAGGGTGCGCCTGACCAGGTCGATGCCCTGCAGCCGACCCGGTTGTGCGGCGGCGGAATCCTGTTGGTCGCCGCCGGTCATGACCGCACCACCGAGACCCGACCGAGGTCGTCGTCGCGCAAATCGATGTGCACCTGCGTGGCGTCCCAGTCCGCCGGAATATCTTCCAGCACCGCGGCCGTCACCAGTACCTGCTCCGCCGATTCCGCCACCGTCGCCAACGCTCGGCGGCGGGCCGCGTCGAGTTCGGCGAACACATCATCGAGCAGCAACACCGGTTCACTCCCGTCGGCTCGCAGCAGTTCGTACGACGCCAACCGCAGCGCCACCGCGAAAGACCACGATTCCCCATGACTGGCAAAGCCTTTCGCGGGTTGATCGCCCAGCCACAGCTCCAGATCGTCGCGATGCGGGCCCACCAAACACATACCGCGATCCAACTCCGCGTCGCGGCGTTCGGCCAACGCGGCCAACAGGGCGGCCTCCAGGAACTCGCGGTCGCCCCCGCCGTCCGCCGTATGTGCGCCGATGCTGGTCCGATACGCGATCGCCGCCGGCCGCGACGCCGGGGCCAGCAACTGATAGGCCTTCTCCACCTCCGGCGCCAACTCGTTGACCAGGTCGATGCGCGCCGCCATCAACTCGGCGCCGTGCTCCGCCAACCGGCTGTCCCAGACGTCGAGGGTGTCCAGCGCGCCGCGGTCGCCCCGGTGCCGAATTCCGGCGGCGGACTTCAACAACGCGGTGCGCTGGCGCAGCACCTTTTCGTAATCCGCGCGCACGCCGGCGACCGCCGGCCGCCGCACCGTCGCCAGATCATCCAGGTAGCGACGCCGCTCCGCGGGATCCCCACGCACCAACGCCAAGTCTTCGGGAGCAAAGAGCACGGCGCGCAGAACTCCGATCACCTCGCGTGTGCTGCGCACCGGTGACCTGTTCAATCGCGCCTTATTGGCCCGGCCCGCCGCGATCTCCAGGTCGATCGCGCATTCCCTGCCCTCGTTCACCACGATCGTCGACACCACTGCGCGGTCGGCCCCAGCCCGGATCAGCGGTGTATCGGTACCTACTCGATGTGAGCCCAAGGTTGTCGAAAACCACAGTGCTTCAATGAGATTCGTTTTACCGAAACCGTTGGAACCGATGAACACCGTCCGGCCCGGCTGCAGTTCGAGGTCGGCCTGCGCCCAGGACCGGAAATCGCGCAGTCCCAAATGCCGGACGTACACCTATCCGGGTAACCGAACTGGCATCAACAGGTAGACATAATCCGTCGGCAACGCCCCGAAGGGGCCGTTCCCGCTGGGCGGACTGTCGTCGGCCGAGGCCGGCCGCAGCAACGCCGGCTTACCCGGCGTCGTGAAGCCGAACGACACCCGCTCCGAATGGACCGCTGCCAAGCCGTCGGTGAGGTAAGTGGGGTTGAACGCAATCGTCAACGGCTCGCCCACGAAATCGACGGCGAGGTCCTCCTCGGCCCGGCCGACATCGTCGGCGCCCGCGGACAGCCGCAGCGAGCCCTCGGAGAATTCCATCCGCACCTGGGCACCCCGATCGGCGACCAACGCGACCAGCTTGATCGCCTCGGTCAGCTCGGCCACGTTGATGGTGGCGACCGCCGTGTGCTCGGCCGGCAACAGCTGGCGGAACTTCGGGAACTCCGCATCCAGCAGCCGCGTCGTACTGCGCTTGCCGTTCCCGCTGATGCCCAGCAGCCCGTCTTTGCCGACACCGCTGCCGGCGCCCAGCGACAAACGGACCTCGGAGCCGTCGGCTCCCGCCCTCGCCGCCTCGGCCAACGTCTTCGCGGGCACCAGCACGGCGGCCTCGATGTCGGGGGAGGACGCGGACCACGTCAGTTCGCGCACCGCGAGGCGGAACCGATCGGTGGCCGCCAAAACCACCGTGTTTCCTGAGATCTCGACCCTGATCCCGGTCAGCATCGGCAGCGTGTCGTCGCGGCCGGCCGCAATGGCCACCTGGCTGATCGCCTCCGCGAAGAGCTCAGCGGGCAGTGTCCCGGTCTCTTCGGGCAAGCCCGGCAGCGTCGGGTAATCCTCGACCGCCATCGTCGGCAGCGAGAATCGGGCGCTGCCGCAGTTCAGCGCGACGCGATTACCGTCGACGTAGAAGTCGACGGGCTTGTTCGGCAATGCCCGGGTGATGTCTGACAACAACCGTCCGGACACCAAAACGCTTCCGGGAGAAGCGATTTCCGCTGCAACCTGCGCTTCGGCGGAAACTTCGTAGTCGAATCCGGAGATGGTCAAGCCCTCATCGGAGCCGGATAACAACACTCCCGAGAGCACCGGCACCGCCGGCCGGGTCGGCAGGTTCTTCGCCACCCACGACACCGCGTCGGCGAAAGACTCCCGCACCAAACGAAACTTCAAGTCGCTGAGGCCAGCTCTCGTCGTCGCCGCGTCCATAGCGTCCCTTCACCTGCCGAGCGTTTAGAAGTCAGTGGCTAGCCTTACCCCGCTAGCGTGGGGCTCCGCCACGAACGCCACTGACATGTCATGCCACCGGCGACCGCAACGGCAGTCGAAGAACAACCGTAGATCGTCTGGGGCCATCTTGAAAGCTAATCGCGAAGCCCGACAAGCCGGGTTACCGGCGGATCCGCGACGGGCATTCCACCGCGCGTCCCCAACGCTGTATTTCAAAGAAGAAACGACGAAGAGATCTCAGTACTAGTAATAAGGCCTGTGCAGACTGGGGATAGCGACGGCTTGACGCAGCTGGGGCGGGGTGTCGGGCTGTGGATCACCGCGTGGGCAACTGTGGGTCGCGTGTTGGGCCGCTGGGGAGGAAGGACGCCTGTGCACGCGGCGCCGCTTAGTACACGGGTGTTTGATTGCGTTGTGCACAGTCCTGCGCACAACCTTTTGGTGTGGCTCGTGTGACAGACGTGCGAGAAGTTTTTTGGAATCAATTACGCGGCCGGGGCGCCGAGAGGCCCGGAGTCAGCGCTTCGAGCGTTGCCGGATGCGAGTGGTGAGCTCTTTGACGTGATCGAAGACCTCACGCCGCTCGGCCATCTCGGACAAGATCTTGCGCTGCGCGTACATCACCGTGGTGTGGTCACGGCCGAATGCCTGGCCGATCTTGGGCAGCGACAGGTCGGTCAGCTCGCGGCACAGGTACATCGCGATCTGGCGTGACTGCGCCAGCGCGCGGGTCTTGCCGGGGCCGCGTAGTTCTTCGACGGTGGTGTCGAAGTATTCGGCCGTCGCGGCCATGATGGTCGCCGCGCTGATCTGCATGGTGCTGGCATCGGCGATGAGGTCGCGCAGGACGATCTCGGCCAGCGCCTTATCGATGGGCGTCTTGTTCAACGAGGCGAACGCGGTGACGCGGATGAGGGCGCCCTCGAGTTCGCGGATGTTGCGCTCGATGCTGCTGGCGATCAGCTCCAGGACGTCGTCGGGCACCGCGAGCCGCTCCATCTGTGCCTTCTTACGCAAGATGGCGATGCGGGTCTCGAGTTCGGGCGGCTGGACGTCGGTGATCAAGCCCCACTCGAACCGGGTGCGGAGGCGGTCTTCGAGGGTGGCGAGCTGTTTGGGCGGCCGGTCCGAGGAGATGACGATCTGCTTGTTGGCGTTATGCAGCGTGTTGAAGGTGTGGAAGAACTCTTCCTGGATACCTTCCTTGCCTTCGATGAACTGAATGTCATCGACGAGCAGGACGTCGACGTCGCGGTAGCTGCGCTTGAACGCGACCTTGCGGTCGTCGCGGAGCGAGTTGATGAAGTCGTTGGTGAATTCCTCGGTGGAGACGTACTTGACGCGCATCCCGGGGAACAACCGCTGGGCGTAGTTGCCTGCGGCATGTAGTAGGTGGGTCTTACCCAGACCCGATTCACCCCAGATGAAGAGCGGGTTGTAAGCGCGCGCCGGTGCTTCGGCGATCGCCAGGGCCGCGGCGTGCGCAAAGCGATTGGAGGCGCCGATGACGAACGTGTCGAAGGTGTAGCGGCGGTTCAGGCTGGTACCGCCGGCTACCGCCGGATCGGCGGGGTGCGGACGCTCGGTGAAGTAGTTCGGCCAACTCTGCGGCGCACCGTCGGCCCCTTCGCCGTTCTCCTCGGCCTCATCGGTGTCGATGTCGTCGTCCTCGGCGAACGACGCTTCGGGTTGGGGAAAGGGTTCGCCTTGCGGGATCACAACGTCGTTGGCGTCGTCGTCGGGCGGCGCTATGCGCACCCCCAGCTGGATCTGCTGTCCGAGCCGGCGGCTGAGGGCGTCGGTGATGGGGGCGCGGAGATGACGTTCGATTTCGTTCTGGACGAAACTGCTCGGTACCGACAGCAGCGCGAATCCCTCGACAATGGTCAACGGCTGCACCAGATTCAGCCACGCCCGTTGCTGTGGCGTCAGGGGAGCGATGAGCGTGGTGCGGTTGGCGGCGACCCCGTCGGGGGTGGATTCGCCGTTCAGTTCGGAAACAACCGCGTTCCACACGGTCGTGAAACCTGAACCGGGGTCATCGGTCAACGACGCATCCCCCTGGTTCTCGAGCATCCCGGGTCGAGGTACAACCACGCTTGGTGACAAAGCGACTGTCCACATAGTTATACACAGGTGTGGACAGGATGGGCGTATGCGAACCAGAACCTGCCGGCGACGGCTCGCGATCTCCGTGCTGGAAGAAAACCGTTGAAGGCTGTCTAGGCAGCTAGTCGACCCACCATCCTCGCTTCGTTGTGGAGCGCCGTTGCAGTCTAAAACGACACTGGCAGAAGCTAACAGTTTTCCGTGCGGCTGCCAACCGTTCTGCTGCATTCCAATCGCGTTGTTTAGGGTTCCTTGGGCCCGGTTCGGCTCGAGACCGGGGTGTGCGTTGGGGCAGGCCAGGTTTGACCAGGCGAAGCGTGGTCAGTACCCTCAAACAGTCGCCCGAAAGTCGGCGATGCGGCTGCGACCCAGGTCTGCCTGGGGACCGCGCCGGCCAGCAGCAAGATTACCTCCGACCGACCCGCAGACGAACCTGAGCAAGACGTCTGGCCGGCCGGATGGAAATGCGAGATACAACGAGGAGAACGTCGTGGCCAAGGGCAAGCGGACCTTCCAGCCGAACAACCGGCGCCGAGCCCGCGTGCATGGCTTCCGGTTGCGCATGCGAACCCGCGCCGGACGCTCGATTGTGTCGAGCCGGCGCCGTAAGGGGCGCCGCGCGCTATCTGCCTGATCGCAACGTCGGGTTTTTCGGCGGTGCTTTCCGCACGCAACCGTATGAGGCGGTCCACGGAGTTTGACGCGACCGTGAAGCACGGCGTCCGCGTCTCGCAGCGCGACATCGTGGTCCACGTCCGGCGGGCGGGAGATCACGATACGGCGACGGCTCCGCGGGTCGGATTGATCGTCGGGAAATCGGTGGGCTCGGCCGTGGAACGGCACCGGGTCTCACGCCGGCTGCGACATGTGGCGCGCTCCGTTCTGGGCGACCTCCACGATTCCGATCAGCTGGTCATCCGGGCGCTGCCCGGCAGCCGGACCGCGTCGTCGGAGCGGTTGGCCCACGAGTTGCGCCGAGGGTTGCGCCGGGCGTTCGAGTCGGCGGGACGGCAAGGGTGACCGCGCCGGAGCGTGCCGCCGTCCATACGCTGGGTGCGGCGACCGCACGGGGCCTGATTTTTCTGATCCAGCTGTACCGGCACATGGTTTCGCCCCTGCGGCCGGCGACATGTCGCTTCGTGCCGACCTGCAGCCAGTACGCGGTCGACGCACTGAACGAGTACGGCTTGCTGCGGGGGAGTTGGTTGGCTGTGGTCAGGCTTGCCAAGTGCGGACCATGGCATCGGGGTGGATGGGATCCGATACCGGAGCGCCCGGGATGTCACGTGAACTTCGAAGATGCCAGCGACGTTTGGGCCCGCCCGGCGGCGCGAGGGGAGAGTGGAACTCTTGTTTGATTTCTTTAGCCTCGACTTCGTCTACTACCCGGTGTCGTGGATCATGTGGGCCTGGTACAAGCTGTTCGCCTCGATGCTGGGACCGTCGAACTTCTTCGCGTGGGCGCTGTCGGTGATGTTCCTGGTATTCACTCTGCGGGCGCTGCTGTACAAGCCCTTCGTGCGGCAGATCCGCACCACGCGTCAGATGCAGGAACTGCAGCCGCAGATCAAGGCGCTGCAGAAGAAGTACGGGAAAGACCGCCAGCGGATGGCGCTGGAGATGCAGAAGCTCCAACGCGAGCATGGGTTCAACCCCATCCTCGGGTGCTTGCCGATGCTCGCCCAGATCCCGGTGTTCATCGGCCTGTATCACGTGTTGCGGTCGTTCAACCGGACCACCGGGGGCTTCGGCCAGCCGCACCTGTCGGTGGCGCAGAACCGCCTCACCGGAAACTACGTCTTCACCCCGACGGACGTCGGGCACTTCCTGGATGCCAACTTGTTCGGCGCACCGATTGGCGCGTTCATGACGCAGCGGACGGGGTTGGACGCGTTCACCTTCTTCAGCCGGCCGGCGGTCATCGCGGTTGGCGCGCCGGTGATGATCCTGGCCGGCATCGCGACCTACTTCAACAGTCGGGCATCGGTGGCGCGGCAGAGCCCGGAAGCAGCGGCCAATCCGCAGACGGCGATGATGAACAAGCTTGCGCTGTACGTCTTTCCGCTCGGCGTGGTCGTCGGTGGTCCTTTCCTGCCGCTCGCGATCATCCTGTACTGGTTCGCGAACAACATCTGGACGTTCGGTCAGCAGCACTACGTGTTCGGCATGATCGAAAAAGAGGACGAGGCCAAGAAGCAAGAAGCGCTGCAACGCCGGGCGGCCAACGCGCCGGCGCCTGGGGCCAAACCGAAGCGCAACCCCAAGGCGGGACAGCCGGGGGGTAACGGGTCTTCGACCGCCGAATCGGCGGCGGACTCCGAGGCCGCCGATGGCGAAGCCCCGCCGGCGGAGCGCGGGGCGGACAAGCCGAATCCGAGTGCACAAAACGGTGGCACGCCCAACCGCACTCCGCGGCCGGGCGCGCGACCCAAAAAACGCAAACGCTGACAAGGGAGACATCGCCGTACCGGGCTGCCCTGGGAGGGTGACCCCGATTGGCAGGGACCCGTGGATGAGGGAGAGAAAGACATGACCGACGCAGACACCACCACCGAACGCGACGCGGATACCGAACTCGAAGCCGAGCGGCCGACTGAGGAAGGCGCCGAGGACTTCGACGACCAAGAGGAGCGGTTGGTCGCCGAGGGCGAGATAGCCGGCGACTACTTGGAGGAGTTGTTGGACCTGTTGGACTTCGACGGTGACATCGATCTGGACGTCGAAGGCAACCGGGCGGTCGTGAGCATCGACGGTAGCGATGACTTGAACAAGTTGGTGGGCCGCGGCGGCGAGGTGCTGGACGCGCTGCAGGAGCTCACCCGATTGGCCGTGCACCAGAAGACGGGCGTCCGCAGCCGGTTGATGCTCGACATCGCCAGTTGGCGCCGGCGGCGCCGCGAAGAGTTGGCGGCCCTTGGCGACAAGGTGGCGCGGCGCGTGCTGCAATCCGGTGAACGCGAGGAGCTGGCACCCATGACGCCGTTCGAGCGCAAGATCGTTCACGATGCTGTCGCGGCGGTGCCGGGCGTGCACAGCGAAAGCGAGGGCGTGGAGCCCGCGCGACGAGTTGTGGTCCTGCACGACTAGCGAGTTACAGCTGTGTAGTTCCGGCGGCCGCCCGGTCTCGCGCAGGCAAAGCAGAGGATGTTTCACGTGAAACATGTCGGCTCGGTCGAACCCGACGGGGACCAGCCCGCCTCGCCGGAGCCGGAAGCCGCGGCGTCGATCTTCGGTCCGCGCCTCGGCCTGGCGCGACGGTACGCGGAGCTGTTGGCTGGCCCCGGCGTGCAACGAGGACTACTCGGCCCGCGCGAAGTGGAGCGCATCTGGGACCGCCATCTGCTCAACAGCGCTGCGCTCGCGGAGTTGCTCGAGCCGGGGGAGCGGGTCATCGACATCGGCAGCGGCGCGGGACTGCCCGGCATCCCGCTGGCACTTGCACGTCCGGATCTCGACGTGGTGCTGCTCGAGCCGTTGTTGCGCCGCAGCGAATTTCTCAGCGAGGTCGTCGACCAACTAGGGTTAGCCGTCGAAGTAGTCCGCGGCCGTGCCGAGGAACTGTGGGTACGTCACCAGTTCGGGGAAAGGGATGCGGCGGTGTCACGAGCGGTTGCGTCTTTGGACAAGTTGGCGAAGTGGAGCACACCGTTGCTGCGGCCGGGCGGTCGGATGCTCGCGATCAAGGGCGAGCGCGGACGCGACGAACTTGAACAGTACCGGCGTGTGATGGCAGCATCGGGCGCCGTTGATGCCAGGGTGGTGACATGTGGCGCGACCTATTTGCGTCCCCCCGCGACCGTAGTGATCGCCCGACGCGGAAGGCAGCCGCGCCAGCAGCCGGCACGGATGGGGAAGGCCGGAAACCGATGAGCAATCCGGGAGAATCGCCGAGCGCCGCGCACGTCCAGGCACCCGCGACCGTTGCGCCGGAGCACCGGCCGACGGAGGCGATCGGGGACCCCGCGGCGAATGTTTCACGTGAAACAGCGGACGAATTCGATACGCCGATAGGCGCCGCCGCCGAGCGGGCGATGCGGATCCTGCACACCACTTATCCGCCGCTGCGCCGACCGAGTCATCGCCGAATCCTGACCGTCGCGAATCAGAAGGGCGGCGTCGGCAAGACCACCACAGCGGTCAACTTGGCCGCGGCCCTGGCGCTGCAGGGGCTCAAGACGTTGGTCATCGATCTCGACCCGCAGGGCAATGCGAGCACAGCCCTCGGTATCACCGATCGGCAGTCGGGCACGCCTTCGTCATACGAGGTACTCATCGGCGAGGTTGCCGTCAAGGACGCGCTGCGGCGCAGCCCGCACAATGAGCGACTCTTCTGCGTTCCCGCCACCATCGACTTGGCGGGCGCCGAGATCGAATTGGTCAGCATGGTGGCGCGAGAGAACCGGCTGCGGACCGCCCTGGCGGAACTGGACGACCTCGACTTCGACTACGTCTTCATCGATTGCCCACCGTCGCTGGGACTGCTGACCATCAATGCGCTCGTCGCCGCGCCCGAGGTGATGATCCCGATCCAGTGCGAGTACTACGCGCTCGAGGGTGTGTCACAGCTGATGCGCAACATCGAGATGGTGAAGGCCCACCTGAACCCGCAGCTCGACGTGAGCACCGTGGTGCTCACCATGTACGACGGCCGGACCAAGCTCGCCGACCAGGTCGCCGAAGAGGTGCGCCGGTACTTCGGAACCAAGGTGCTGCGCACGGTGATCCCGCGCAGCGTCAAAGTCTCCGAGGCGCCCGGCTACAGCATGACCATCATCGACTACGACCCCGGTTCGCGCGGGGCGATGAGCTATCTCGACGCGAGCCGCGAACTCGCCGAACGCGATTGACCACCATCCGTGAAGGGACGACCATGACGCAGCCGTTACGCAAGAAGGGTGGCCTCGGCCGGGGACTGGCTTCGCTGATCCCGACCGGTCCGGCCGAAGGCGACTCGGGCCCCGCGACCCTCGGTCCGCGGATGGGGGACGCGGCGGCGGACGTGTTGATCGGCGGACCGGGCCCGGAGCTGGCGCCGGCGGGCGCGGTGTATCGCGAAATCGCACCGGCCGACATCGAGCCCAATCCCCGCCAGCCGCGGCAGGTGTTCGACGACGAGGCGCTCTCCGAGCTGGTGCACTCCATCCGCGAGTTCGGTCTGCTGCAGCCGATCGTGGTGCGGGCCGTGCCCGGAGCGAAGACGGGCCCGCGGTATCAGATCGTGATGGGGGAGCGGCGCTGGCGGGCCGCCCAAGAGGCAGGGCTCGCCACCATCCCCACCATCGTGCGCGAGACGGGCGATGACAACCTGCTCCGCGACGCCCTCCTGGAGAACATCCACCGGGTGCAGCTCAACCCCTTGGAAGAGGCGGCGGCTTACCAGCAGCTGCTCGACGAATTCGGCGTCACCCACGATGAACTCGCCTCGCGCATCGGCCGTTCGCGCCCGTTGATCACCAACATGATTCGGTTGCTCAAGCTGCCGATTCCGGTGCAGCGGCGGGTGGCCGCAGGCGTGCTGTCGGCCGGTCACGCCCGCGCTCTGCTATCGCTGGAAGGCGGGCCCGAGGCGCAGGAGGAGCTGGCCAGCCGGATCGTCGCGGAGGGATTGTCGGTGCGGGCGACCGAGGAGGCCGTGACGCTGGCCAATCGCAGCGGCGCGAGCACGCCCGCCCCGCAGCGGCGGAAGCCGATCCAGATGCCGGGACTCCAGGAAGTGGCCGATCGGCTGTCGAACGCCTTCGACACCCGGGTGACGGTCAGCCTGGGCAAACGCAAGGGCAAGATCGTCGTGGAATTCGGCTCCGTGGACGATTTGCAGCGAATCATCGACATGATGACCACCGCCAAGGCGTGACCGGTCATACCCTGTAATTACGTCACTGTGACACCGGATCGGTTACGGATGAGCAACACCGGGCCGTCGGGCGCACCGAGTTACGAAAGCACATGCGTTTCAACGATTTTCGGTAACAAATCGGTCTGGACGGTAACGCACTGAGCGTTCCGGGGCCGTGATCGGTGCCTCGACGACAAAGCTGGCCGGATTGCGACCTCCTCTCTTATCCTGGAGGGGTTGCCGGTGCCATTGGCTGCAGTACCGCACAGGAGCCAGGAGGCTAGTGTCCGCTCGAATCACCCCGCTGCGCCTCGAGGCCTTCGAACAGCTTCCCAAGCATGCGCGCCGCTGCGTGTACTGGGAGGTCGACCCAGCGACCCTCGGTAATCAGGACCACCTCGCCGATCCGGAGTTCGAGAAGGAAGCTTGGCTGTCGATGGTCATGCTGGAGTGGGGGTCATGCGGTCAAGTCGCGACCGCGGCCGTCGACGACCGAAGCCAAAGCGAACCGCCGTGCTTGGGCTACGTCTTCTACGCGCCGCCGCGTGCGGTGCCGCGGGCGCAGCGGTTCCCCACCGCGCCGGTCTCCGCGGACGCGGTGCTGCTGACTTCGATGGGCATCGAGCCGGGGCAGGCCGCCGACGATGTGCTGCACGGGCTGCTCGCCCGGGTGATCGACGAATTGGTTCGGCGCGGAGTGCGGGCGCTGGAAGCCTTCGGCCGCACGCCGGCGGCGTCGGAGTTGCAGGACCCGCTGACGGCTGGCCCTGATGTGCGGCCGGTGCTGGAGGCCGTCGGTGACTGCTCGGTGGACCACTGCGTGATTGACGCGGAGTTTCTGCAGGACGCGGGTTTCGTTGTGGTGGCGCCGCACACCTACTTTCCGCGGCTGCGCCTCGAACTGGACAAGGGCCTCGGGTGGAAGGCCGAAGTCGAGGCGGCCCTGGAGCGCCTGCTGGAAAACGCACAACTGCAAGAGCCGGTAGGGGCCGGGTCCGCGTCGGGAAATGCGTTGCAGGGCGCCGAAATCGGCTAGGAGCCGCCGAGCCGGCTGGCGCGGTCCACGGACAGTTCGTGGGCCAGTAGTTCGGCGAAGGTGAAAGTGCCGGTGGGCCGGTCATTCTTGCCCAGGAGGTAGAGCCGTTTGACCGCGGCGAGGATGCCTTCGGCGATGGCGTCGCGGGTCTGCGTCGAGATCAGCATTGCGCGATCCTGTGGATTGGTGATGTAGCCGACGTCCACCTGCACCGTGGGCATCCGCGTCAGACGCAGCAGATCCCATGTCCGGCCGTGGGTTCGGCAATCCCGTAACCCGGTGCGGGCCACCACTTCTCGTTGAATGAAATCCGCCAGATTGCGCCCGATGGTGGACACCGAGCCGTGCGAGTTTCCGAAATGAAAGGAAGCCACGCCGTTGGCCGCGGGGCTGGGCTGGCTTTCACAGCGCAGGCTGATCATCAGGTCCGCCCCGACGTTGTTGGCCGTGGCGGCGCGTTCGGCGTCGGAGGGACTGCGGTTGACCGGCCGTGACAAGAAGGTTTCCATGCCGATGGCGGTCATCCGCCCCTCGAGGCGGCTTGACAAGTCCCACAACACATCCGCTTCGCTGACCGGGCCTGACGGACCCTGCATGAGCGCGCCGTGATCCGTGCCGCCGCGACCCGGATCGATGATGATCCGCTTGCCCGACAGCTTGGGTCCTGATCTCCGGACCAGCTCCTCCTCGCGAATGGCGTGCGGTGAACCGCCCGTGACGCGAGAACTCAGAAAGTACAAGGAGCGCAATGTTTCTGGACCGCAGATGCCGTCGGCGGCGAGCCCATACTCACGCTGGTAGGACATCAGCGCGTTGTGCGTCTGCAGCCCGAAGTGGCCGTCGACCAGGCCGGTGTAGAAACCGAGGTCCTGGAGCCGGGCCTGCAGGGTGGCGACGTCGTCGCCGTAGAGCGGGGCACCGAATTGGTGATAGAGCGTGCGCGCGCCGAGCCGGTAGGACGCCTCTTTCAGCGCCCGATAGGTGGCCTCGCCGACGATGCCGTCCACCAGCAGGCCGCGGTGCTGCTGAAAAGCGCGTACCGCCTGGTCGAGTTCGATATCGAAGAGCTCGGGGGGCACGTGCCGGCCGGTGGTGAGATCATCTTCGGCGCCGTCCAGCAGCCCTAGCGCTGCCAACGTAGCCCGGATCTCGGTCACAGCTGCGCTACGGTCACCACAGCGCAGCGCATCGCCGTATTCACGGCGCGGACTCGACATACCAAAGGCCCTCCGGGACACACTGACAGGCTCGGATCTGAGCAACAGCTAACAGCAATTGTCGCAGATGCTTCGCATATTCGGGAAAACCCCAGGCTGAACGTCGGGGTGTGGTGCGGCGAACTCAGATCAGGATCAGCTGAGGTTGGGAACCGCGTCCGCGAGCTCCCGCAGCAGCGCCGCCTTGCCTTTGGCGCCGACGATCCGCTTCACCGGCTGGCCGTCTTTGAACAGAATCATGGTGGGGATGGAGACGACTTGGAAGTCGCGCGCGGTCTCCGGATTGGCATCCACATCGAGCTTGGCGATCGTGAGCTGCTCGGCGCGTTCGCTCGCGATTTCCTCCAGCACCGGTGCGACCATCTTGCACGGCCCGCACCAGGTCGCCCAAAAGTCAACCAGCACAGGCTTATTGCTGGACAACACCTCCGTGGAGAATGACGCGTCAGAGACTTCGATTGTGGCCCCGGCTTTTTCGGAGTCGGTCATTGAGGTGCTCCAATCATCTCGGTACTGCCAGGAAATTCGGTTGCGTCGCTTTGAGCCGCAGAGCTCGATTCGACATGGTCGGCCAGCCAGCGTTCGGCGTCGATGGCCGCTGAGCAGCCGCTGCCGGCGGCGGTGATCGCCTGGCGGTATGTGCGATCCACCAAGTCCCCGGCGGCGAACACCCCCTCGATCGAGGTGGCCGTCGTGCGGCCTTGGACCAGCACGTAACCCTCTGGATCGGTGTCGAGGACATCGCGCACCAACTCCGAGCGCGGATCGTGACCGATCGCCACGAACACACCGGTCACGGGCAGGGTCGACTCCTCACCGGTCAGCGTGTCGCGCACCCGCAAACCCGTCACCGTCTGATCGCCTTCGACGCTCAGCACGGCCTTATTGGTCGCGAAGGTGATCTTGTCGTTGGCCCGGGCGCGTTCGAGCATGATGCGCGAGGCGCGGAATTCGTCGCGGCGGTGCACCAGGGTGACGCTGCGCGCGAACCGGGTCAAGAACGTGGCCTCCTCCATCGCGGAGTCCCCGCCACCGATCACCGCGATGTCTTGGTCTCTGAAGAAGAACCCGTCACAGGTCGCGCAGGAACTCACCCCGCGGCCCAGCAGCTCCTGCTCACCGGGGACCCCCAGATACCGCGCCGCCGCGCCCATGGCCAAGATGACCGCCCGCGCGCGGACGGTCTCGCCTTCGGCGGTCGTCACCGACTTGACCGGACCGTCCAGCGAAACCGATTCGACGTCTTCCATCCGCAGATCGGCCCCGAAACGGAGGGCCTGTTCGCGCATCTGGTCCATCAACTCGGGACCGGTGATGCCGTCACGAAAGCCCGGGAAATTCTCCACCTCGGTGGTGGTCATCAACGCGCCACCAAACGACGTCCCCTCGAACACCACCGGTGCCAACTGCGCCCGCGCCGTATACAACGCCGCGGTGTACCCAGCAGGACCCGAACCAATGATGATCACGTCGTGCACAGTGTCGGCGGTCATGGAACCCTTTCAAACGATCGTCCCTGGACTCGTACAAACGCCAGCGTAGGCACGGCTGTTCCCGGGTGTCGGACAACCCACCGCACCACACTAAGGGCGGGGAACTTCGGTGTTGGCCAACAAACCGGTGTCAGCGGCGCTGCAGTTCAGCGCGACCGCATAGACCGCCAGGCTGTGGGGAGTGTCGCCCGCTACCACCAGCACGACGCCGGGGCGGGCGTTGATCTCGACCCGGCGTGCGCCGAGCACCTGTGTGGACGCCGGATAGCCGAGGCCGGTGAGGCAGGAGGCGCGCCGGGCCGGGTCACCGAGGGGGCCGTAATCCGGGCTCTGGTCGAGCAGGGCCAGTATTTCCTCCCGCGACAGCGGCACCACCATCGGCGGGGTCGACACCGTGATGTGCTCGGCGGTGACCGGGGTGCTCGGCGCGGGCTCCGGCGCGGTGATCAGAGCCGCGGAGCCCACGCCGATCGCCGCGAGCAGCGCGCCCACGCCCGCCACCACGGCGACCACCCGCGCGGGCCGGATCCGGGGCCGCGCGGAGTGCGCGACCGGCTGGTCGGCCTCAGCCGAGGCCAGCGCCGCCGAGATCCGGGCGGTGACCTCGGGCGGAACATCGGGTGCCGGGTCGCCTCCCAGCGTCGCGACGTCACAGCGCGCCCGGTTGAGGGCGCGCAGAACCTGCTCGGCCTGCGGGTCATCGCGGACCCGTCGACGCACGCGGGCCGCGGCTTCGTCGTCCAGAAGACCGGCCTGCAGGTCGGCGAGAAGCTCGACCGTCAGGGGCGGCTCGTCGGCTTCGTCGTCGGCTTCACTCATCCGCCCCAGTGTCCGTCATGCGCTGCCTGACGGCCATGGGTGGGCCCAGGTCGGGCGCGGCTTTGAGATAGCCGAGAAGCTCGGCGAGGCGCATCCGCGCCCGTGCGCACCGGCTCTTGACGGTGCCCTCGGGGACGCCGAGCAGGGCGGCGGTGTCGGCCACCGAGTACCCCTGCATGTCGACGGCGACCACCGCGGCCCGCTGCTCGACGGGAAGCCGCATCAGGGCGCGCTGCACCACCATTGCGGTCTCGACCTGAGCCGTTCGATCGGCCACCGGGTAGGTGTCTTCGAGCGGGACGGTCGGGTGGGCCTTGGTGCGCCGCAGCCGGTCGAGGCATGCGTTGACGACGATGCGGTGCAGCCAGCTGCCGACAGCGGCGTCATGCCGAAACGCGCCGGCGCCGCGGTGCGCCGAGAGCATGGCCTCTTGCAGGGCGTCCTCGGCGTCCTCGGCAGTGCGCGTGGTCAGCCGGGCCAGCCGGTGCAGCTGTCGCTGGTGGCGCAGGAACAACTCGCCGAAGGCGTGCCGGTCGCCGGCGACGTGGGCTGCCAGCAGCTCGGCATCACTGCGGTCGCGCTGAATGTCTCCCCGGGAGCCCACGGCCGGACAGTAACCAATCGGTTGCGGGGCGGCACTTCACCACGGCAAGGCGTTGTGAGCGCGAATCAGGAAGCGGCCTGGACCGTGATCTCGAAGAAGCCGGCTTGACTCTTGCCGTTGGTGGTCCCCAGCGTGGAGATCCACACCAACAGGTTCGACGTCGGCGAACCCGCTCGGACCGGGATGACGTTGTGACCCGGCTTGAGCGTGAAGGCGGGCGCCAGCACGGTGGTGTCGTTCAGTGACGCCGGGGAGGCCGTCGCCGACGAGCGAATCTCGACCTTCGTCCCGCTGCTCGGCGTGTCGATGGTGACCTGCCCGACAACGGTGGCGCTGGGCAACTGCAGCATCAGGCCTTCACCCTGTTTGAAGCTGGGGAACGGAACCGCATCGGTGTAGACCTCGGTCGCCCAGGCGGTCGAGGGGTCGCCGTCGATCGCCTGCCCCGCCGTGCCGGCGTTGTCGGCATCGCCGTCGGGGGAGTAGACCGTCGCCTTGGTCGGCTTGACCACGCTGCCGGCGGCCGCGGAGCTGGGGGCCGACGACGAGGTGGATGAGGAGGGGTTGTTCAGCCCGAGCTCGTCCTTGTTGAGGCCGCCGCCGACGTTGCCGAAGATCTTGCTCACCACCGACGCCAGGACCAGCAGGGCCACCACGATGACGACGAGGCCCGCGCCCACGCCGATCAACAGATTGCGACGCCTACGTGCCAGGGTCGCGTCGTCCTGATCCGCGGACGCACGCGCGGCCGCGGGCGCCGGCGAATCATCGATCGGGCCCAGCACCTCGGTGCGGTCGGCTACCGCAGTTGCCTGTTGCAGCAGGTTCAAAAGCGTTGAGGCGCTGCGTATTCCGCCATCCTCCTGAACCGCGCGGACCGCGACGGCCGAAATTTGGAAGGGAATGCCGCGGTCGATCACCATGGGCTCCACGGGCTGGCCCGTCGAATCGCGTTCGGCAGGCGCGAGCCCGCTGCGCACGCTGGACTCCGCGAGCGGCCACCGATTGACGAGCAGGGCGTACAGCGCTGCGCCGATACCGCGGATGTCGCCCTGCGGGTTGGCGTCGGGCATGGTCGCCGGGTACGCCAGCACGACGTCGCCCTCGATGCTGACGCGCACCCGGCTCGGGTGGTCGATCGACAACGCGACACCGGCGCGGTGGGCCGCGTCGGCGGCCGCGGCCAGCGATTGCATGGCCCGGACGGCGCCGACGGGCGACGGCGCGGTGTCGGCCACCTCCTGCAGCGAACCGCCCCGCAGCCACTCCGAGACGACCAGGCCGCCGTGGCCGGTGTGGACCACGTCGAGCACCCGGGCGATGCCGGGCTTGTCGATGCGGCTGAGCCGAAGCGTGCGGGACAGGATTTCCTGCAGCACCTCGTCGGGCAACGCGCCGTCGGGGTCGACGAAGGTCAGCGCCACCTGCCGATCCAGCGCGGTGTCGAGCGCCTGCCAGAACTGCAGGGGCGGCGCGCCGCCGTGGAAGACCAGCAGGCGATAGCGGCCGCCGGCGATGCGAGCGCCGGGAACCAAATGGACGTCGTCTCCGGCCGGGTCCCCGCCACGGTCGCGGGGCGCGTCAAACGGGGCCGGGCCGCCACGCGACTCCGGCGCAACGTCGCCGTTGCGCTGGTCGGACGCGCGCGGCGGCGCTGGCTCGGACGGGCGGTCGGCGGGAATGTCGGGTTGGAAGTCGTCGGCAACCGGTCGTGGCAGCTCGGCACCCGACGCGGCACTCTCGACAGGGCGGTCGGTCACCTCCGGTCCTTTCGCTATCCGGGCTGGGATTGCCCGCTCCGGAGGTCTGCGCCGGATCGGCTCCTGGACCGCATTTACCCCAGGCGGGGACGAATTCCTCTGCTCAGGGTACGTGACCGGGGACCGGCCGGACGATCGATCCTGTGTCATCGGTTTGCGGGGAAGCGCCGCACGGCCCCCGAAGCGGCGTCTGACGGCGTCCAGCGCGGCCTGCGCCTCCGGGACGCGCGCGCGCAGCATCACCGTCGCCATGATCGGCAGCATGATGACGGCCAGGATGAGCAGGCGCAGCAACGAGCCCGCGGCGCCGCCGTGCGCGGTCAGCTGGTCCAGTCCCCCCAGCCGGTCGGCCACGTGGGCCACCAGACCGGCGAGCATAGAGGCCGTGATCGTGACCAGGATGGTGCGCAGCTCACCGCTGCCGATCAGGTGGCCGCCCGTCGGCAGCAGGGTGTGCCGGAGCAAGAGGTAACCGATGACGGCGCCGGCCAAAAACCCGATGCCGTTTGCCAGCCCCAGATAACCGGCCACCAGCTTGGGGTCGTCGGTCAGGTGGGGCGCCAGGACGGATCCGACGATCTTGACGGCCGTGATGACGAGGATGATGACGATCGGCGTCCAGGGCTGCTCGCGCGCGTAGAAGACGCGTAGCTGCAGCAGCACCAGGCCGTAGGGGATCAGGGTGAACGCCGAGAGGGCGATCGCGGCGCCCAGGTATCCGGCGTCGACTCCGCCGAAGTGGCCGTAGGCGAACAACGCGCTGCCGATCGCGGGACCGCCGACGGTCATGACCGCGACGATCGGGATCAGCGTGATTAGCGTCAGGCGGGTGGCCAGCGACAGGTCGGCGAGCACGGCCTTGGTGTCGTCGGCGGCGGCGTTGCGGCTCAGTCGTGGCATCACCACGGTCAGCACTGTCACGCCGATCATGCCGAACGGCAGCATCAAGACCAGCCAGGTGTAGTTGTAGATCGCGGGACCCGAGGCGGCCGCGGTGCTGGCGATCTGGTTGCCAACCACCAGCCCGAGCTGGCTGATCAGCACGTAGAGCACCATCGCCGCGGCCATCGTGCCGAAGCGCTTGAGGCGCTCGTCGATTCCCCACAGGGGCCGCAGATCGACCCGCTCGCGCCGCAGCGCCACCAGCAGCACCGCGGTCTGCGCGAAGACGCCCAGCGTGGTGCCGATGCCGAGGACCAACAGCTTGGTGTTGCCCATCCGGACGGGGTCGACCGACAGTTCGCCCGGGACGACCGCGTACACCGCCAGGGTCGCGAGGGCGACGATGTTGTTGACCACCGGCGCCCATGCGGTCGGCCCGAACACGTTGCGGGTGTTGAGGATCGCCATGAACACCGACGTCAGGCCGTAGGCGAGCACCTGGGGGAGCAGCAGGTAGGCGAACGCGGTGGTCAGCGGCTCATTGACCTGCGGTGCGCGGCCGAGCATGAGCCGCACCAGCAGCGGCGCGGCGAGCACCGACAGCGCGGTCGCGAATACCAGGAGCGCGGTCGTCAACGTGACCAGGCGCCGCACGAACGCGGCGCCGCCGTCGGGGTCGCTCTGTTCGGCGCGGGCCAGCACCGGCACGAAAATGGCGGTGAAGGTCGCCTCGAGCACCAGCGCGGCCACCAGGTTCGGTAGCTGGTTGGCCACCGAGAACGCGCTGGACAACGCGGCCCCCAGGATGGCCGCGAGAAGCACGATCCTGCCAAAGCCGGTCAGCCGGCTGACCAGCGTGGCGAAGGCCATCGCCCACGACCGCGATACCAGCGCCGCGTCGGACAGTTCGGGTCGCCGGCGATCGATCCCCGCCGGGACGGGCGGCAGCGGGCCCGTGGGCGGCGAGCCCGAGGTCCGGGGTCGCCGCGGCGGCTGTGGCGGGCGCGGGTGTTGCGGTGCGGCCTGCCGGTGAGCGGGTTTCATACTCGGTGCTCTTGCTCGACCCGATCGTCGGTCTGGTCGTCCGCGTGCGCGGACCTGGCCTCCGGCGGGTCCGGCCGGTCCAGGTCGGCGCGGTCGGGCTGGCCGCGGAAGCGGTGCCACAGGCGTCGGCCGGCCAGCAATATCAGCACGGCCGCAGCGGTCATGGTGATGGCGAACAGCACCTTGCCGTAGGCGTTGGAATGCACCGACAGGCGGACGGGCTCACCGAGCCGCAGGCCCTCCGGGGTCCGCAGCGTCACGTCGATGGCGACCCGTTGGGTGAAGTTCACTTCGATCGGCACCCGCAGCGGGAGGTATCCCGGCGGCAATTCGATCTGGCCCACGTCGGTGACCGTCATCCCCGGCGGGGCGTCCACCTGCAGCCGCACCCGGATGGGGACGGAGAGGCCGTTGTGCAGCGCCAGCGGCAAGGGGCTGTGCTCGGTGGCCAGGGTGTAGGAGCCGCCCGGGTTGACGATGGTGACCGCGCCGAACAGGTCGTTGATCGTCTTGCCGACGACGGCCAGGCGCTGCTGGGCCATTCCGTTGCGGGTGTCGGGCGGTTCGGATTGGCTCAGCGCGCGCAGCATGTCTTCGCGCAGCGGCGCCGTGTACTGGATGCCGGTCAGCCCGGTGCGCTCGTCGGTGCTCAGCGCCGAGGTCAGGCCCCACAGCCTGCCGACCTGGCCGGCCACCGCGGCGGTCACGTCGTCGCCGAATCGGCCGCGCGCCGAGGTGTAGGCCCCGGCCTGCTCGGACTGCTCGGCGCGGGTCGAGGCCTCGGCGATTACCGCCGGCAGCGGTCGCGGTACCGCAAGACCGGACCGAATGGTGGTGGTGAGCGCGGTCAAGATCACGTGTGCGTCGTCGGCCTGCAAGTTCCACGTCGCGGGCGGGACCAGGATCTGGGTGCGGGGCGCGTCGTCGTGGCGCAAGGCGTGCCAGAACATGGAGCCCAAGGCGTCCTGGCGGCGTGCGGTCACCGAGTCATGCGCGAGCCGGACCGTCAGCGACGAGTCCAGGTAGGTGGGGACGGCGGGGGAGCTTCCCGCCCCCGCCAGCGCGGCGCCCACCGCCGGGTCGAACGGCGCGACCACGACTTGTGGGGACAGCCGCCGCGGCGCGGTGTCGACGGTGGCCTCGGCGGAGCCCTGCGCGTCCGCGGCGGACAAGTCGGCGGCGGCGATGGCGACGGAGCTTTGGTTGGCGCCGATCAGGTTGACCGCGCGGTTGGTCAGCGGGCCATCGGGCAGCAGCGTGGCGCCGCGGACGGAGGCCACGTCCAGGATGCGGTCGACGATGCTGTTGACATCGGTGGTGGCGGTGGCGCTCAGGCCTCGGTCGTTGACGCGTTGCAGGGCGTCCAGGTCGGCTTGCGCGTAGGGAAGCGGCGCCACGCAGGTGCGGTGCGCGAGGGCGCGCAGCCGGTTGAGCCACTCGGCGGCGGCGGCCTGTCCGGCGCCCGGATGGGTCGGGGTGCCCGGGAGTTGGGCGGGGCCCTCGGGCGAATCGGACACCACGTAGCCCGCGGTCATCGCGTTGACGGTGACGAGCAGGTCGGGGTCGACGGCCAGGCATAAGGCCCGGCCGACCGCGCCGTCCGGGTCGACGTCGTGGCTGGTGGCGACCTCGGCCGCGGACAGCAAGATGTCGAGCCGGCCACCGCTGGCCAGGGAGGTGGCCAGGTCGTCGTCGACCAGGCGCACGGGAATGGTGCCGCCGGGCACGCCGGGGGCCAGCCGGGGCCGATCGGCCAGCGGCCACAACATGGTGATCCACACGGGTTTGGAGGTGTCGGGCGCGACGGCGGAGCCCAGGTCGCCGGCCTGGTCGGGGGGCACGCCGACCACGGGCAGTAGGAACCGCGCGTTGTCGAGGCGGGCGGGGGCGCCGTAGTCGGGTGTGCCGTTGACGTTGACCAGTACCGGGTAGATGCCGGGCTTGTCGATCCCCAAGGACTGTTTGGTCAACGAGCGCAGCGGCGCCGACAGGGTGAAGCCGGCTTCTTGGCCGCGTTGCAGTTCGGGAGCGACCGTGAGGAAATCGGCGGCCGGTTGGTATCCGTCGGTGTCGCCGTCCAGCGTGGTCCGCAAGCCCGTGGACGCGGTGATCGCGCCCGCGTGTTCGAGGCGGACCATGACGTCGCGGACGGGGCGGTCGCCGATGTTGGTCACCATGCCGCTGACGGTGACGACGGGTTGGCTGGACGTGGTGACCACGTCTGGGGTGACTTGGTCGATGCGGACGCGCACGAACGGCGTCACGCCCGGCTCGCCGGCAGCCGCGCGCGGCATGACGGGTGCGGCGAGCATCGCGAACCCGGCCACGATGCCGATCACCGCCGCGAGGCGTAACAAGCAGAGTCGCGGCGCCGTCACGGCCCTGGCCCGTGGCCGTTCTTCCGGCTGGTCGCCGGCTTGTCGGCATGCCGGGTGCGCGAGTGCGTCTGCGGGCGGCGCCGGGGCGAGGTGGGTGGCAGCGGTGGCAGGGCGGCGGGGCCGTGGTTCTGCAGTTTGTCGATCAGCTCGTGGGCCACTCGGGCCAGCCGACGCTCGTCGGCGTAGGCCAGCTTCGACGGCAGCTCGTGCATCGGCACCCAGGCCACTTCGGCCACTTCGAGGTCCTCGTCGGACAACTCGCCGCCGGAGAAGCGCATCAAATAGTGGTGCACGGTCTTATGGACCCGGCGGCCGTCGGTGACGAACCAGTAGTCGATGCGCCCGAGCGCGGCCAGCACGCTGCCGCGGATGCCGGTCTCCTCGGCGACTTCTCTTATAGCGGTCTGCTCTGCGGTCTCACCGAGCTCGATGTGCCCCTTGGGCAACGACCAGAGCATCCGCCCCCGGCGATCGACGCGGCCGATGAGCGCCGCGACCTGAGAGTCACGGGGCCCGTCGAGGCCGTCGATGACCAGTCCTCCGGCGGAGGTTTCGTGCACGGTCCGCAGCCGGTCCGGTCCGCGGCGAGGCGACCGGGATCGGCGCGATTTCGTCGGCGTCGAGTCGGCGGGGGCTTGGCCGTTAGTCTGGTTCTCGGTCGAACTCGCAGCGCCACGACCGCGCCGCCGCCCCCGGCGCCTGCGTGGCTTGCCTTGTTCGCCGTCCGACACCCAAGCGATAGTAGCTGGCACGGCATCCGCTCCCAGGACATACTCGCCGCTAGCGGGGCGCGCGATGGCTCAGGACCGAGTGTGTGTGGTCAGAGTGGGCCGATTGCGTGGGCGATAACAAAAGCGGCACCAAAGATAAGCAGTGAAAGTGGTCCGGACAGGCTGCCGATTAGCATGCCACGTCCGACCTGACCGCATCTGCCCGATGCCCGTGCGATGAGGGCGCTGACGCCGATGTATGCCAGCGTCACCGGCAGAACGATAATCACCAAGGGCCACATGGGCAGAACGAACAGCCACGTGACCAGGTCCACGACGAAGATGTGGGCTATGGCTACCGCGAAAGTCAACGGCCCATAGTGAGTGGATGCGCCGACTCGACGTTGCTCTGTCATCGGCGGCCTTCAGCGCAGGACCAAGTATGCGAAAACCGTTCCGCCGGCAAGCACGACGGCCGAACAGCTCAGAACGCTGATGCCGAGGCCGCGACTACGAGGTGAAGTCGACCTCAGCAACGCGGCGCCAATCAGCAGCGACGCCAACGTCGTCAGGACGGTGGCGGTCAGCATCCATGCGCGCTCACCGGCGTATGCGCTGTGGGTTTCGAACGGCCACTTACCCAGCAGCCACATCGCGATGAGCAGCGCGGCCAGAATCAGTTGAACGACGAGTGGCGCCGACCATGTCGCCGTCCGCCAAGCGCGGGCATCGAAGAAATTCACTTGCTCAGGACTCGACATACTGTTCGCCGACCGCTTTGCAATGTGCCGCATTGCCCCAACGTTCCACCCTTCCCGTGGCGCGTAACGCTACTAGCGCCGGCCGGCCGGTCAATTCACCTCGGATGCGTGCGAGGCTCCTCACACGGGCTTTGGGGCCCCGGCCGACTACGCTGATCGAACGTGTCCGAAGCCGATGTCGAGCTGCTTGCCGCCGCCGCGGTCGCCCTGAACCAACACGCGCCCATGCTGCGCGAGCTGGGCTCGGCATTCGAGGCCGCGGGCCACGAGTTGTACCTCGTCGGCGGCTCCGTGCGAGATGCCGTGCTGGGCAGGCTCAGTCCCGACCTGGACTTCACCACCAACGCCCGCCCCGAGCAGATTCAGCAGATCCTGCGGCGCTGGGCCGACAACTTGTGGGACACCGGCATCGACTTCGGCACCGTCGGTGTGGGCAAGGGCGACCACCGCCTGGAAATCACCACATTCCGCGCCGACGCCTACGACCAGGTCTCGCGCAAACCCGCGGTGCAGTACGGCGAACGCCTTGAAGACGATTTGGTGCGCCGCGATTTCACGGCCAACGCGATGGCCGTGCGCATCACGCCCGACGGGCCGGGTGAATTCCTCGATCCCCTCGGCGGTTTGGCGGCGCTGCGCGACCGGGTGCTCGATACCCCGGCGGCGCCGTCGGTGTCCTTCGGCGATGACCCGCTGCGGATGCTGCGCGCGGCGCGGTTCGTCTCGCAGCTCGGCTTCGCCGTCGCCCCGCGGGTGCACGACGCGATCGAGGAGATGGCCCCCGAGCTGGCCCGGATCAGCGCCGAGCGGGTGGCCGCCGAGTTGGACAAGCTGCTTCTCGGCGACGACCCGGTGTCCGGCATCGACCTGCTGGTGCAGACCGGCATGGGCGACGTGGTGTTGCCCGAGGTCGGTGGCATGCAGATGGCCATCGACGAACACCACCAGCACAAGGACGTCTACCAGCATTCGCTGACCGTGCTGCGGCAGGCGATCGCCCTGGAGGATGACGGCCCGGATCTGGTGCTGCGCTGGGCCGCGCTGCTCCACGACATCGGCAAGCCGGCCACTAGGCGGCACGAAGCCAACGGCGGCGTGAGTTTCCACCACCACGAAGTGGTCGGCGCCAAGATGGCCCGAAAGCGGTTGCGGGCGTTGAAGTATTCCAAGCAGATGGTCGACGACGTCTCCCAGTTGGTGTATCTGCACCTGCGGTTCCACGGGTACGGCGAGGGGAAGTGGACCGATTCCGCGGTGCGCCGCTACGTCACCGATGCCGGGCCGCTGCTGCCGCGGCTGCACAAGCTGGTGCGCGCCGACTGCACGACCCGCAACAAGCGCCGGGCCGCGCGGCTACAGGCCAGCTATGACCGGCTGGAGGCGCGGATCGTCGAGCTGGCGGCCCAAGAAGATCTGGCCCGCGTGCGTCCCGACCTCGACGGCAACCAGATCATGAAGCTGCTCGACATCCCGGCCGGCCCGCAGGTCGGCGAGGCGTGGCGCTTTCTCAAAGAGCTGCGCCTGGAGCGCGGGCCGTTGACCGCCGACGAGGCGACCGCGGAACTGCTGAGCTGGTGGCAATCACGGGGGAACCCGTAGCGGCGGTCTCGCGTCCCATCTTTCGTGGACTACTGCATGAGTGGTGACGACGGCACGGCGGACATGTGGCACCGCGACCTCGACCTTGACCTGGACGGCGATGGTCGGCTGGATGCCTTCGGGCTGGACCTCGACGGCGATGGATTGCGCGACGATGCGCTCGCGGATCTCGATGGCGACGGCATCGCCGATCACGCGGTGCTCGACCTCGACAACGACGGCACCCCCGAGGCGTACTTCACCGACGACGGGTCCGGGACGTGGGGGATACCCACGGACCAGGGACGCCAGCTCCGGTGGTTCGGGCTCGATGGCGTCGAGCACACCGGCGGACCATTGGTCGATTTCGACGGCCATGGCCGCGCCGACGACCAGCTCTTCGACATCGACGGCGACGGACTGGCCGACCGGGTGTTGTGCGCCGACGAAGGCGGCGTCACCGGATACGTCGACACCGACGGCGACGGCAAGTGGAATGTGCGGCTGAGTGACAGCGATGGGGACGGCTTGGCCGACGGTGCTAGCGCGCTTTAAGGGCGACCGGGCCAGCGGTGAATTGACCAGTTCCGCTGGGCTATTTAGCCTGGTCAATAGCGGCGTGACATGCGATTGCGTGTCGCCGAATCGGATTCGAGAGGGGTGGCAATGTTCGTCGACACAGCGCTATTGCACTCCGGAGGCAACGATTCGCATCGTGCGGGCGGACACGCGCAAGAGGGAGCCGACCAGCTCGCGCGGGGACCGCTGGGGGCGGGGATGTTCGGCGACTTCGCCGCGGCCGATTCGTTCCATTCGGCGGTCAGCGCCGCGCACACGCAGCACGTGCAGACCCTGCAGGGGCACAAGCAGACGCTGACCGATGTCGGCGCGAAGGCCCATCACGCGGCCAAGGGGTTCACGAGCATGGACGAGCAGAATGCCGACGAAATGCAGGCGGTGCGCCCGGGGGCCGGTACTTCAGCACCGCGCATTTGATTGCTTCAGCCTCGTCGCTCCGGTTGCGGGGTACAGCGCGCTACCACATGGAGATCGTGTTAGAGCGGCTTCTTTTTGAGTTGATGCGCAGTGCACGTGGATAATTCAACGGGACGACTCGTACAGGGAGGGCTGCATGGCGGATCTGCCTCCGAACTTCGGCGGGGAACCGCCAATTGCCCCGCCGCCGGGTCAGTGGCAGCCGCCCTATCCGCCTCAACCTTCGAAGCGTCCACGTATATGGCCGGCGATTGCATTGGCATCTGTCGCCGTTCTGCTTAGTGTCGGCGCGTCGATCGTCGTCATGACACGGCCCACAAGCGGCTCATCCGCCGCACCCTCCACCACGACAACGACATCCGCATACACCGCGGAGCAAACTGCCACTGCACACCAGAAGTTGTGTGACGCCTACAGGCTGGCAGGTCGCGCTGTCCAAGTCGACACGAACGGCAAAAATCCGGAGCGCGCGGGTATATCGACTGTGAACGGGGCGGTGATGCTCGAAGAGGCGGTGAACGCCAACCCTGCGATCGGATCCGCCGATCGCAGTGCTGCCCTTGCGTTGGCTGAGTCGTACAGCAATGTTGCCGCAGTATCGAGTTTGGCGACGGGAAGCGACGACCCGGCTTGGCAAGCAGCGCTCAGCGACGCCAACGCGAAGGACGCCGCGATGCAGAAGCTTTGCGGTGGCCAATGAGTACCAGGCAAAATATGTGCAGTGGCACCATCACTCTGCGATTGCGGTCCAACGGGTCCGGCACTTGATCCTTAAGCAAACGGTTGAGGGTTGGTGCTGAAAAGCGCTCAACACTCGCTGTGGAGAAGTGCACAGCTTTCGAGGGCCACCATCAATCGATGTCCGGAAGTACGACTGGGCGGCCAGGTACTGCAACTAGGTCATGAACGACTACTGAATTGCCGCCAGGCAGTTGCCTGCCCCACTATGGAGCGGGGATGTGTGGGCAAATCTTGACCGATTGTCTCGCCAGACTCGTTGACTGTGAGGAGGACGCAGGGTGGGGAACCAGCAGCCTTGGGGGCATGGCGTGGGGCCAGCCGCCCAGCCGCCTGTCGGAAATTGGTTACCAAATTATCCCGGACACCAAGCACCACGGCCACGTCCTTGGCAGGCGATCGCTCTGGCAGTCACGGCTGCGATCGCTATCGCCGCTCTGATCACTGCGCTGGTAGAGCCGACGGAATCGCGTTCCTCGGTCACCAGTTCTCCACCAGCTCACACAGGTGCGGAGGTTGCGGCTGCTCAGCAACAACTCTGTGACACATACAAACTGGCCGCGCGGGCGGTACAGGTCGACACCAACGGGAGCGACAAAGCATTCGCGCGGATTGCACTGACTAATTCTGCTGTCATGCTTAGCAACGCGGCCTCTGATCCGGCTCTCGACGCCGAGCACCGTGATGCTGCGCGAGCTCTCGCGATGGCATATTTGGCGGACACCGCAAAGAGCAGCGAGGGCGCCGCCACAGAGGCCGAGTTTCGGGCAGCGGTCGACGACGTGAACGCTAAGGACGCCCAGATGAAAAAGGTATGTGGTGGGGGTTGACCTTCCACCTGGTAAGTGGACGGCGGCGCTGATTGGGCCCTGGTGGCCAGGACCGTCGACGACTCTCAGAGCCGGCGCTCAACATTGGAGCCAAGCCTGTGCGGAGCAGCAGCTATTTTCGGAAGATCTACGCAATCAGTGGGCAACGATTGCGGCCCATAACCAGGGACACACGGCGGATGACCTGATCTCCAGGTACCAGCAGGGCGAGAAGTTTCATCTAGATCTAGCTGAGAAGTACCAGGCTAAGGCGTCGGCTTTTAATTCAGGCGCTGATGCCATCGACTATCTGCGAAGCCGGTTATCAGAGATAGCGAATGCGGGCAATCAAGAAATCGATCAAATCCTCGCATCAAAAAGACCGCTTCCGGAAAAAGTGGCAGAAGTACAGGCTGTTCAGTTGCGTTGCAACGGTGATGCGGCTAACGCAAGTTTGACAGCGATTGACAAGCTCATGGCCGCGACCCAAAAAATTCTTGATGCTGAAGGTGTTGGCGGTGATGCTCGGACTTGGGCGCGTCAGAACGGCTTGAATCCGGATAATCCTCTGTCGCCACGTCCGCTCACCACAGAGGACCTCAACCAGTCGTCCCCTGGTGCGGGTGGCTCGAATTGGAGTGGCAGCGGCGGAGGTGCCGGCGGGAGTGCTAGTGGACATGGCGCGGGAGCGCAGGCATCACCGCCAGCGACGGCAGGTACTTCGAATTGGGCAGGTGGGGGAAACGGGTCAGCGACCGTCCATGGCGGCCCACAGGTAACCACCCCGGCCGCCGGTAACGCAAGTTGGAGCGGTAGCGGTGGGCCATTGCCCACTACACCACCCGGTGCGCCATCGCCTGGAATCCACGTACCCGGCGGGGGTGGATCGATCTCACCCGGGGTCTCGGGCGCACCAGGCAGCCCCATGACGATGTCGCCCGCAGGACTTGGGCAAGGCGGCTCACCCAACCTGGCGCAATCGTTCGCATCCGGAATGGCCTCGGGGCAGCCGGCCGGGGCCGGCGCGCAAGGGATTTCGTCGGGCGCAATAAACGCGATGGAATCCGGAGCGGGTACGCCTCCACAGACCGGACCACCGGCAGGGACGCCGCCGGTGGCGCCGACCGCACCTAGCGCCGGTGTCTTCGTTCCGACGGGCACTCCGGTTGACGCCCCCCCGCCAGCCGCTCCCGCACCGCCGACCACTGGGGGTGCCACCCCGGTAACCCCAGTAATGACGGGGGGATCTTGGTCGGGATCGGCAGCGCCGGTCGCTGGCGGCCCAAGCGTCCCCGCTGGACCGCTGCCCGCCTACGGCTCCGATTTGCGCCCATCAGTCGCGGCCCCCTCTGCAATGCCGTCAGCCCCGACGGGACCCGTCTCGGGCGCGCCGGTCGCACCGTCCCCGGCGTCGTCCCCGTCCGCGGGCGGACCGGTGGTTTCACCGGTGGAACGCGCGGCTTCAGGAGCCGCCGCCGGGCAGGCGGGCGCGAACTCGTCGGGCATGGTCAGCGCGTCAGCAATGTCCGCGGCAACCGGCGCGACCGCCGGCGCGGTATCCAGTAGAGCGGCCGAGCAGCAGCGGCTGCAGCGGATCGTCGATGCGGTGGCCCGCCAGGAGCCGCGACTTTCGTGGGGGGCCGGACTGCGTGACGACGGCACCACCAGCCTGTTGGTGACTGACCTCGCCGGCGGGTGGATCCCGCCTCACGTCCGGCTTCCCGCCCACGTGACCCTGCTCGAGCCGGCCGCGCGCCGCCGCGATGCGACCGTGGTGGACTTATTGGGGGCCGTAGTCGTCGCTGCCGCTCACGAGCACAACACCTACGTCGCCGAATCGGACCCCGAGGCTCCCACGCTCAGCGGTGATCGACCGGCCCGATCAGCCGCCCCGCGGGTAGACGAACTCGGACCAGCCCTGGTGGAAGCCGTGCGTCGTCGTGATGGCCTACCGCGAATTGCGCAAGCCATTGCCGCGCCGGCCGTACGGAAGACCGGCGTACTTGAAAAGGAAACCGAACTCCTGCGCAACTGCATGGTCGAGATTCAGAATTCGGTGCTCACGGCGTACCCGGATTACGCCCCGGCCGCTGTCGGGGATTGGATGCTGCTTGCGGCAATCGAGGCTCTGATCGACGGGCATGAATACCTCGCGAATTACCACATGGCGTGGTTCGAGGTAATCAGCCATCAGGCTGGCGCATAGGGCACCGAGGGGCATCCGGCCTCCGACGTGAATACCGATCCGAGCGCGGTGTGCCAAAATGGTGCAATAGCCAAGGTGCGGCAGTTGGCACCAGGCGGTTCTACACGGGGCGGAGGTGACAGGCAATGACCGGCGATGGCACCGTCAAAAATGCTCCAGCCGTAGTGGGGGGCTTAGTCGGCATGCCTGAAGCGCCAACGCCGATGCCGTTTCCCCAGTCAGTCGGTGGAACCAGCCCGACCGATGGTTGGCGGGGAATCGTTGAATCCGCCGCGAACGCCGGTGTTCCGAAAGACGCGGCAGACGCCGCGGCCGCGGACGCTGATCGCCGCGCCCACGCCGCCGATGCGGCCGCGAAATTCCCTGCGAACGAAGCTGAATCACAGCAGCAGATGCAGAACATCGGTCAGCAAGCCCCGCAGATGATGCAGCAGATGCTGCAGAGCATCACGGGTGCCCTCGGCGGCGCGGTCGGTGGCATCATGCAGCCGCTGACCCAGCTGCCCCAGCAGGCGATGCAGGCCGGCCAGAGCGCCATCCAGCCGCTAATGAGCGCCGTGCAGGGCGGCGCTCACGGAGCCGGGCTCGCGAGCGACGCGCATCTCGTCGACAGCGTCGGCCCGGGCTCCGGGGCCGGCGGCGGCGCAGGCCTGGGCGGTGGTGGCGGAGGCCTCGGCGGTGGTGGCACCACCCCCGCCAGCTCTCTGGGTCCGCCACCCGTACCGACGTCGTCCCCGCCGACGACCCCCGCAGGGGCGGCCAAGCCGGTCATGACCCCGCCGGTCAGCGGCGCCCCGACCGCTGGGGGCCCGACCGGCATGGGCGGCATGGGAATGATGCCGCCCGGCGCGATGGGTGCCCACGGCGAAGGCAGCAAAGAGAAGCCGCCGGAGAAGCGGATCTCCGCGCCGGGCGTGCCCAACGGCCAGCCCGTCAAGGGTCGCCTGACGATGCCGCCGACCCCGCCCGGCCCCAAACCCGGTGAGGACAAACCCACCGTCGTCACCAACCGGCCGAATCGCCGAATCGTGATCATGCCAAGCGAGGACGAGGCAAAGGAATAGGCGGCACCACAAGCCATTCCCACTCGGGCGAAAGGTGAGTGGTCGGCCTACGCGCCCGGCAGTAGGGTCGCTACGTAATCGCTCGTTATTGACAGCGCGACTGCCTATTCGTGCATGCTATTGAGTACGGATTTCGCCGGGCAGAGGGTGTGGGAAAAAGGGGACCAGGGTGGGGCAGTCGTCGACTGATCCGCTGACGATGCACGCGGTGGCGGTCTTGGCCCGTGGCCATGGCCTGTTCGCCGGTGACACCATCGCCGCTCCGGTCCACCCCCCGCGGGAGCACGCCCGGGTCAGAACCGAGGGCCTCCCGAGACCTGCGGCGACGAGGTCGGCGAACACCCTGGACGAAGCCCGCCGCTCCGGCGACACCGACCGGGAGCTGGCACAGATCCTGGCGACCGCGCGGGCCGACCACGCGCAGGCAAGCACGGCGACCCGCGCGGTCTTGGAAGACGCGAAGGCCGACGCCACGCCCGCCGATACCCCGATGGCCCGCCGCGAGGCGATGGCGCGGATGGCCGCGAGGTTGCGGACCCAGCACCGGCACATCGCCGGCTCGCGCCGGCGGGCACGACTCCTGGCGCTGCGGCTAAGGCGGCTGCGCTACCGACAAAGGCGGGCGGCGATGCGAGGGGACCAGGGCAGCGGGCGGGCGGCGGTCCTGGCGGCGATCCGTAAAGCCTTGGATATCAAGGGCATTCACGACCCAGCGGCGCGTGCCCGGTGGGAACGCGGCATGGATCTGGTGGCGCGCCGCGAGTCTAACTACAACGCCGACGCTGTCAACGACTGGGACTCCAACGCGGCGCGCGGGACGCCGAGCAAGGGCGCCTGGCAGTTCATCGGCCCCACCTTCGCGGCGTATCACCAGCCGGGAACGTCCCGCGACATCCACAATCTGGTGGCGCAGGCGTGCGCGTTCATCAACTATGCGATGGGCCGCTATCACGTCGCCGCGGACGCGTCGAACTTGGCCGATCGGATTCAGCAGGCCGATCCACGCCGATCACCTAAGGGGTATTGAGCATGCCGCTGAGTTTGTCGAACCGCGACCAGAACTCCGGTCACCTGTTCTACAACCGACGGCTGCGCGCGGCGACCACCCGGTTCTCGGTGCGGATGAAACATGACGACCGCAAGCAGACCGCCGCGCTGGTGTTGTCGATCTTGTTGGTGGCGATCGGCGCCGGTTGGATGATGCTGCTGAACGTGCTCAAACCGACTGGCGCAGTGGGTGAATCGGCGATCATCGGGGACCGCGATTCCGGCGCGATCTACGCCCGCATCGACGGCCGGCTCTATCCCGCCCTGAACCTGACGTCGGCCCGGCTGGCCACTGGAACGGCGAACCCGCCGACGTGGGTCAAGCGCAGCGAGATCGCCAAGTATCCGACCGGCCCGCTGATCGGCATCCCGGGTGCGCCGGCGGCGATGCCGGTGAATCGCGGCGGGATTTCGGCGTGGGCCGTCTGCGATACGGCGGGGCGCCCGCGCAGCGGTGACAAGCCGGTCGTCACGTCAATCGCGGGCACACTCGACGGCGGCGGCCGCGCGGCCCCGCTGGCCGACGATGCCGGCGTGCTCGTGACGTTCGAGGGCAACACGTATGTGATCTGGGGCGGCAAACGCTCGCAGGTCGATCCGGCCAGCCGGGCGATCACCCTCAGCCTGGGCCTGGACCCCGGAGTGACGTCGCCAGTGGAGATTTCGCGCGCGCTCTACGACGGACTCCCCGCGACCGAGCCGCTGCGTGTCCCGGATGTGCCGCAGGCGGGCGCACCGTCGACGTGGGTCTCGGGGTCGCAGGTGGGCGCGGTGTTGCAGGCTCAGACCGCCGGCGGCGGCAAGCAGTTCTACGTACTCCTGCCCGACGGGGTGCAGAAGATCACGAGCTTTGTCGCCGATCTGCTTCGCAGCGCGAACTCCTACGGGTCGACGGCGCCCCGCGTGGTAACCCCCGACGTCTTGGTCAACATCCCCCAGGTCAATTCGCTGGCCGTGGACTACTACCCAACAAAGCGGCTGAATTTCGTTGACACGGCGGCGAATCCGACCACCTGCGTCGGGTGGGAGAAGGGCTCCACGGATCCACAGGCCCGCGTCGTGATCTATAACGGGCGGGGTCTTCCGGTGTACTCGTATCTGGATGACCGGATCGTGCACCTGGTGCGCGACGACCGCGACCCGGCATCGGTGGTCGCCAACCAGGTGCTGGTGCTGCCGGGGGCGGCCAACTTCGTCACCTCGACCAGCGGGGTCGTCACGTCCGATTCCCGCGAATCGTTGTTCTGGGTCTCCGATAACGGCGTGCGGTTCGGCATCGCCGCCAACGACGACACGATGCGGGCGCTCGGGCTCGATCCGGCTTCCGCGGTGCAGGCGCCGTGGCCATTGCTGCGGACTTTCGCTGCGGGCCCGGCCTTGTCGCGCGAAGCGGCGCTCGTGGCGCGTGACACGGTGCCGGCGCTGGGCAAGGCGGCCGTGGTGACGACATCGAAGGCGGGAGGCTAGGGGATGTCCAAGAAAGCGTTTCCCATCAACCGGGTCAAGCTCGAGCCGCCGAAACCCGTTCGGGTAGCACCGAATGCGCCGATCGCTCTGCCCGAGCGCGAGCCCCGCAACATCTGGGTGATGATCGGGGTGCCGGCGCTCATCGTGGCACTCATCGGCACCATCGTCATGCTCTACGTGTCAGGCGTCCGCAGCCTTTCCACGGGGTTCTTTCCCTTGATGGGTATCGGCGCGTTCAGCATGCTGGCGTTCTCCGGCCGCTTCGGACGCGCGCGCAAGATCACTTGGGGCGAAATGGAAAAGGGCCGCCGCCGCTACTTGCGCGACCTCGACACGAACCGCGACGAGATCCAGACCGCGGTGTGCGCGCAGCGGGAATGGCAGAACGCGCTGCACTCCGATCCGCGCGGGCTCGGGGCCATCATCGGTGGGCCGCGGATGTGGGAGCGCGGCCGCGGTGACGTGGATTTCTTGGAGGTGCGGCTGGGCACCGGGGTGCAGCACGCGCCGGACTCGGTGTTGTCGGTGACGTGGCCCGACATCGCCTCCGACGAAGAGCTCGAACCCGTCACCGGACAGGCCCTGCGCGATTTCATCTTGGAGCAGCGCAAGATTCGCGACATCGCCAAGGTAGTCAACCTGCGCTCGGCGCCGGGTTTCAGCTTTGTCGGCGACGACCTGGACCGGCTGCGGTCGCTGATGCGTTCGGTGTTGTGCTCCCTGGCGGTGTTCCACAACCCGCGCGACCTCAAATTGATGGTGGTCACCCGCAATCCCGAGGTGTGGTCGTGGATGGTGTGGCTCCCGCACAATCTGCACGACGAGCTGTTCGACGCGTGCGGCTGGCGGCGCCTGGTGTTCACCACACCTGAGGAGCTGGAGGAGACCCTGGGGGCCGAGCTGCACATGAAGGGAAAGCGGGGCGCGTGGACGCCCCCGGCGCCGGCGAGCCCGACCGCGATGGGATCGGCGCTCGAAACGGGCGTCGACACGGTGGATCTGGGACCGCACCTGGTGATCGTCGACGACAACACCGGCAGCCCCGACGCGTGGGAGAGCGTGGTCGGCCAGGTAGGCAAGGCCGGAATCACATTGCTACGCATCGCATCCCGAGTCGGCACCGGCGTGGGTTTCGCGCAGGATCAGGTGTTCGAGATGGGCGAGCGGCACAGTGCGCCCGTCAACGGCGAAGTCAAACTCGGCCGCAACGGCTTCGACGCGGACGGTGAGGACGGCCGCCCGGCGCCCCTGCTGCGGGTGCGCGACAAGTTCTTCGCCCACGCCGACCAGCTGTCGATCCACCGGGCCTACCGGTATGCGCGCGCGATGGCGCGGTGGTCGCCGACCACGCGTAGCGAGATCGCCGATTCGACCGGCGGCGCCACCGAGCTCCTGCGGGCGCTGGGCATCGTCGATCCCCGCCAATTGGACGTCGACCGGTTGTGGGCCGAGCGGCGTGGCCGCGGTGACGAGAGATGGTGTGAGATCCCCGTCGGTGCGAAACCCACCGGCGAGCTGCAGAACATCATCATCCGCGCGAAAGACTTCGGCGGCTTCGGATTTCACTCCGTGGTCATCGGCACCAGCGGCTCGGGAAAGTCGGAGTTCTTCCTGTCGCTGGTCTACGGCATCGCGCTGACACACTCGCCGGAGACGTTCAACGTGATCTTCGTCGACATGAAGTTCGAATCGGCGGCCCAGGACATCCTGGGCCTCCCGCATGTGGTGGCCGCCCTGTCGAACCTCGGCAAGGACGAGCGGCATCTGGCCGAGCGGATGCGCCGGGTCATCGACGGCGAGATCAAACAACGCTACGAACTGTTCACCTCGGTGGGCGCGCGCGACGCCAACGACTACGAAGAGATCCGGCTGGCAGGACGGGACCTGCCGCCGGTGCCGGTCCTGCTCGTCATCGTCGACGAGTATCTGGAACTCTTTGCCAATCACGAGAAGTGGATCAACCTGATCATCCACATCGGTCAGGAAGGCCGTGGCGCCAACGTCTTCTTCATGCTGGGCGGGCAGCGGCTGGATCTGTCCTCGCTGCAGAAGGTGAAGTCGAACATCGCATTCCGGATCGCCCTGCGCGCGGAGTCCGGTGACGACAGCCGCGAGGTGATCGGATCGGACGCCGCCTACCACTTGCCGTCGAAGGAGAACGGCTTCGCCCTGCTGAAGGTGGGGCCGCGCGATCTCGAACCGTTCCGCTGCTTCTATCTCTCGGCTCCCTTCGTGGTGCCGAAAGGCAAGGAGGTAGCGACGACCGTAGACATGACCCTGACCAAGCCGCGGCTGTACAACTGGCAGTTCCAACCGCTGGAGGAATCCGACGCCGCGGCCCTGGAAGCGGCTGCCGCCGCGGACACCGAGCCTGACGAATTCCTCTACCACGATGACGGTTTCAAGCGGAAGAAAATCGTCGACGTCCTGCGCGAGTCGTTGCACGACGTTCCACACCGGTCGCCGCGCCGGCCATGGCTGGAGCCGCTGGAGGACCCCGAGCCCGTCGACGTTCTGGTGTCGGCCTACCGCGGCAAGCCTTGGCATGTCGACTACGGCCAGAACGCGGGCCTGATGTTCCCGGTGGGCGTCATGGACATCCCCGAGGAGTCCAAGCAGATCGTGCACGCCGTCGATGCGCTGCGGAGCAACGTCATCGTGGTGGGTGCCAAGCAACGCGGCAAGACGACCACCCTAATGACGCTGATGTGTTCGGCCGCAACGATGTACAGCCCGGCACGCGTGACGTTCTTCTGCATCGGCGGCGCGACCCTGGCGCAGGTGGCGTCACTGCCGCACGTCACCGACATCGTGTCGCCGAAGGACGCGGAGGGCATCGAGCGGATCTTGAGCAGCATGGACGCGCTGATCGACGCGCGTGAGGACTCGTTCCGGCGGCTGAAGATCGACCTCGACGGCTTCCGCGAGCGCCGGTTCGCGCCGGGCAGCGACGGGCTGGGCGGGACTGATCCCAACGATCCCTTCGGCGATGTGTTCGTGGTGGTGGACGACTACGACGACGTGTACTCGAAAGACACCGTCTTGGGCGACCGCATCATCTCGTTGAGCAGCCGCGGTCCCGAGTACGGGGTCCACGTGATGTGCAGCGCCGGCGGCTGGATCCACGGGCAGCGGCAGAGCCTGCTGCAAAACGCCACGGCGCGAATCCAATTGCGCCTGGCCGACCCGAGCGAAAGCCAGATGGGGCATTCGTCGCTCGAGTCGCGCGACGCGGCCCGGCGGACGCTGAACCGTCCGGGCTTCGGTCTGACCGACAGCCTGCACGAGCTGCGGGTTGGGGTCCCGGCGCTCGCCGATCCGGCCACCGGCGCGCTGGTGAGCATCGTCGATGTCGGCGCGCGGATCGCCGACGTCGCGGGCGTGACCAAACATGCCACCTTGCAACGGCTTCCGCAGCGGGTCGAGTTGCGGGCGATTCTGGAGTACGACGCCGCGCATCGCAGCGCTGACGACCTGTCGATCGCATTCGCGATCGGTGAGCGCCACGAACTGGGCCCGGTCCCGCTCAAGCTGCAGGAAAGCCCGGGCTTGATGATTCTGGGCCGCCAGGGCTGTGGGAAGACGCTGTCGCTCGTGTCCATCGGTGAGGCGATCATGAGCAGGTTCGGCCCCGAGGAAGCCCAGCTGACGCTCATCGACCCGAAGACGGCCCCGCACGGTCTGCGTGATCTCAGCGGACCTGGCTATGTGCGCGCGTACGCCTATGACCAAGACGAGATCGACGAGGTGATCACCCAACTCGCACAACAGATCCTGCTGCCCCGGCTGCCACCCAAGGGTTTGAGCCAGGAGGAGCTGCGCGCGCTCAAGCCGTGGGAAGGTCCGCGGCATTTCGTGCTCATCGACGATGTCCAGGACCTGCGCCCGGATCAGAGCTACCCGCCCAAACCTCCGGTGGGGGCGGCGTTGTGGAAGCTGATGGAACGGGCGCGGCAGATCGGCCTGCACGTGTTCACCACCCGCAACAGTGCGAACTGGGCGACGCTGCAGATGGATCCGTGGATGCGGTTCCAGAACTCGGCGAAGGTGGCGCAGCTCTACATGGACAACGACCCGCAAAACCGGATCAACCGGATGGTCCGCGCCCAGGCGCTCCCACCGGGACGGGGCCTGATGGTGGGCGCCGATGGCGACGTCGAAGGCGTGCTGGTCGGGCTTCCATCTACGGTGATCCAACAGCAGTAGCCAGCGGAACCGGCTGGCGTTCAACCACTTCCGCGTCGGAGTCGGCACGAGGACGGGGCGAACGCGGCCACCAGAACCAGCGGCCCAGCAGCGCCACGATGGACGGCACGATGAACGCCCGCACGACCAGGGTGTCCAGCAACAGCCCCACGGCAATAGTCGTGCCGATCTGGGCGATGCTGAGCACGCTGCTGCTGAGCAACGCCAGCATGGTGAGGCCGAAGACGATGCCGGCAACGGTGACCACACCGCCGGTGCCGCCGAAGGCGCGAATGATGCCGGTCTTCAAGCCCGCTGCCGCTTCCTGTTTGATGCGCAAAGCCAGCAGCAGGTTGTAGTCGGCGCCGACCGCGATCAGGGCGATGAACGCGATCGGGGCGACGGCCCAGTGCAGATCCTGATGCAGCAGGTGCTGCCAAATCAGCACGCTGGCACCGATAGCTGAAGCGAACGAGGTGACGACGGTCCCCACGACAACCAGGCCCGCGACCGGGCTGCGCAGCATCGCCGTGACGATCAGAAAGATGAGCACCAACGCGGCGCCCACGAGCAACTTGGTGTCACCGGCGACGAAGCGCTGCAGGTCAGCCGTCACGGGGCCGACGCCGGCAAGGTCGACCTCCACCGGCGTGAGGGTGCCTTCCTTGGTGGCCTCCTTGATGGCGGTGCGTACCTGGTCCGCCCGCTTGGCTCCGTCGCCGCCCCACTCCGACCCGTCTCCGTAGACCAGCAGGTAAGCGGCGCGGCCGTTCTCGGAGATCAGGTGACCCAACGCGGCGGTGTATCGCGGATCGGTCAACGCGCGCTGCGGCATGTAGAAATCCGCCGCCGCACTGCCCTGAAATTGCGTCGCTATCTCGTTCAGGTAGTCGGTCAGCTGACGCATCTGCGGTCCGAGAGTGTCGGTCAGGCCCAAAAGGTCGTGTGTCGCCGAACGGGCTTGGCCCAGCGCGTCTTTCATCGAGCTCACGCTCCGCGGCAGGCCGGCCATCGCGGCGGCGGCCGTGCTGGAGCCGCTGGTCAGTTTCGCGGCGCCGGCATCGAGGCGCGACGACGTCTCGACCAGGCTGTCGACCGGCTCGAGCACGCGGTCCACCGTCGAGCAGATCGGATTGGCGGCGCAGTCGGGCGTCCGTCCGACGAAGTCCCGTAGCGGGTCGAGGTAACCCGACACCGTTGTGACGTTGCGCCGCAGCCCGTCCATGCCGGAACGCATGTCGTCGGCGGCGCCCGACATGTCCGTCAACCCCGCACTGCCACCGCGCAATCCATTCCCGAGGCCGTCGACAGCGAGCTGTGTCTGAGCCAGGGCGGCGTCCAGCTCGGAGACCCGCTTCAGGCGCTGTGTCAGCGAGTCCATGGTGTCGTCGAACTGATGGCCGAGGACACCGGCCTGATAGCTCAACGTCGCCTGTTCGGGGACCTTGCCGTCGGGGCGGCTGGCGGACTGCACCGCACGTACGCCCGGTACGGCCATGATGTGGCGCGTGATTCGTTCGATGGCGATCAGGCCGGCCGGGTTACGCAGGTCGTGGTCGGCCTGGACCGCGACAACGTCGGGCAACAGGGAGTTGGCGGCGAAATGCCGGTCCGCGCTGAGATAGCCGCGGTTGGAGTCGGTGGCGGACGGCGTGGCGGCGGGTTCGTTGAAGCCGACCCGCATGCCGGTCAGCGGTAACGCGATCAGCAGGGACAACCCGCCGGCGGCGACCAGGATCGGCCCGGGCCAGCGCGCCACCGCCGTCCCCACGCGGCGCCAGCGCCGTGCCGTCTTCGACGGGCGCGGTTCGAGATAGCCCCGGCGGATGGCCAGGCTCATGAGTGCGGGCGTCAAGGTCAGCGCCGCGACCATGGTCGCCAAAATGCCGATGGCACAGGGCAACCCGGCGCTCCGGAACGAGCCCACCTGGGCGAAAACCAGACAGGCCAGTGCCACTGACACGGTCAGCGCCGACCCGATCACCACAGGCGCGGTTGACCGGTAAGCCTCGGCTAACGCCCGGGTCGTCGCGACGCCGCGGCGGCGGCTCTCGTGGTAGCGGCCGACCAGGAAGATCGCGTAGTCGGTGCCGGCACCCAGGGTCATGGCGGCCATCAACGCCACCGAAAACAGCGACACCTCAACCACATTGGACTGGCCGAGCGCGGCGACGACGGCGCGGGCCAGCGCCAGGGCGAGCCCGACCGACACCAGGGGAATCGCGGCCGCGATCGGCGACCGGTACACGGCGAGTAGCAAAAGCAGGATGAGACCGATGGTCGCGGCGGTGATGCCGAGCATCTGTCGATCGATCGCGGAGAACTCGTCGACGATCGTGGCGCCGGGCCCGGTGACATGGACTTCGAGGCCGGCCGGGGGTGAGAGCTGGTGGACGGTGGCGCGGACGGCATTCACCGAATCGCGCGCCTGGGCGGTCCCGAGCATTCCGGCCAGCCGCACCATGACGCTGACGGCGCGCCCATCGGAACTCTGCGCGCCGGCGGCGGTGGCGGGCTGCGACCACAGGTCGGTCACCGCGTACACGTGTCGGTGATCGGAGCCAAGCGCCGTCGTCAGCGCGTCATAGAACTGACGGTCGCCGGGTGTCAGCTTCTGATTGCGTTCCAGCACAACATAAACGAAGTTGTTGCTGGGTGTCTGATCGAACAGCTGGGCGGCTCGCGAGGCGGCGACCGCGCTCGGCGCGTCCGTCGGCATGAATGACCTGGCGTGTGAATCGACGACTCGCTCCAGTTGCGGGAACGCCAGGTTGGCGGCCGCGGCCGCCAGGACCCACAGGCCGACGATCAGAACCGCGTAGCGGCCGGTGAGCCGGCTCAGTAATCCCCGTCCGTCATGCAACGGTCTGCCGATCGCCGGTCGGTCCGCCGAAAAGGCCCACGGCGACGTGCTCGCCCCGGGTCAGGGAGCGTACCCGCAGCGACCTGCGGGAGCCGACCCGTAGCAGCGCGTGCAGACCAGGCTCGGCGGCCTCGAGATCGGCCCGCACCTGTTCGGCCGCCAAACCCTCGTGCGCCGCCTGATCGAGCTTGGCCACCAGCATGGTGATCCAGCGCTGTCCCAGCGAAAGGAGCAGCCCCTCCTCGTCACCGAATAGCCGGGCCACCTCGGATGAGTTGGCGACCAACGCAAGTGCCCCCTCGGGGTCGGCCTCCGCGGCCTTGATCACTTCGGCCATGAAGGCCATCCGGTCGTGCAGCAGTGTCCATGTCATGACTGAAACGCTAGGAAAGCGGTCGCCCGCTGCGCGTCGTGCCGAAGTGCAGTCTTCGCCTCCTACCACGGGCGGAGGCGATTGCCGCCCACGGCATGATGTGGTCGGGCGGCGCGCTCTCTTAGGATTGGACAATGTTGCGTACCGCAACGGGGTACTTGCGCGAACAGCTTCGCCGGCGAGGCGAGCTCATTCCCGTCGGTCTCACCTGGACGTCGTTCATCGCCGTCGATGTCAGCCATATCGGCGGCGCGGTGATCGCGATCCTGCAGCGCCCGTCCGGCGACCTCCCCGTCGGACTGGCCGCGTTCGCCGTGTCGATCGCACCGACGCTGGTGTTCTTCTTCCTGAACACCAAGCTCAGCCCGGTCTTGATGTGGGCGACCTGGATGACCGCCACCGCCATGATGCTGTTCGCTACGTCGACACCGATTCACGCCGATTTCGCCCCGGCTCTCCTGGTGCTGCTGGTGTTGTCTATTGCCACATTGAGCTCCATAGCGGTCGGCTTGTTGTCCGCCGCGTCGGCGGTGGCGTTGCTGCTCGCCGCCTCTGGACTGCACCGCCTGGACGCGGTGGGGCTGTACCTGGCTTTCGTCGGGGCCGGGTGGCTGCTCGGTTACGTGATGCGCAGTCAACGGTTGCTGCTGGCCGAACAGATCGAGGCGCAGAAGATGCTGGCCGAGCACGCCGCCGCCGACGAGCGCCGGCGCATCGCCCGCGAAGTGCACGACGTCATCGCCCACTCGCTCAGCATCACCTTGCTCCACGTGACGGGTGCGCGACGTGGACTGCAGGAGGACCGTGACGTCGACGACGCGGTCGAGGCGCTCGAGCAGGCCGAGCGCCTGGGCCGGCAGGCGATGGCCGACATCCGGCGCACCGTCGGACTGCTGGACGGCTCGCCCACGAAACCCGCGCAGACCACCCCCGAACCCGGCATCGACGACGTCGGCGTCCTCGTCGCGGATTTTCAGCGCGCCGGCCTGGACGTCGCGCTGCGCGTCGAGGGTTCCGCCGAACGCGTCTCGCCGGCGGTCGGTCTCGCGCTGTACCGCATCACCCAAGAATCGCTGACGAACATCGCCAAACACGCGCCGGACTCGAAATCCACAGTGGCGCTGAGTGTCTCGGTAGCGTCGGCGAGTCTCGCGGTCGACAACCGGTTACCGGTGGCGATCGCCGCCCCGCGTTCCGCCGAGGGGCGCGGGTTGCGCGGCATGCGCCAGCGCGTCGAGCTGCTCGGCGGGGCCATCGATGCCGGCCCGACCCACGACGGGTGGTCGGTGCGCGCCGACATACCGCTGCACGAAGGTGACACCGGCTGGCACCCGTGGTGGTGCAAGGCGTGATCCCACATACCCCGGAGACCCCTGAGGTCAGCGTCCTGCTCGTCGACGACCAGGACCTGGTGCGCTCCGGGCTGCGCCGGATCCTGCGTCGCAAGGACGGTTTCGTCATCGTCGCGGAATGCTCCGACGGTGACGAGGTGCCTGCCGCGGTGGCCGAGCACCGGCCCGACGTGGTGGTGATGGATCTGCGCATGCGCCGGGTCGACGGCATCGAGGCGACACGCAGGCTCGGGGGCGCGCCGCCGGTGCTGGCGCTGACCACATTCAACGAGGACGAGCTGCTGTCCGAGGCGCTGCGCGCAGGGGCGGCCGGCTTCGTGCTCAAGGACTCGTCTGCCGAGGAACTGATCCGCGCGGTGCGTGCGGTCGCCAAAGGCGACAGCTACCTGGATCCCGCGGTCACCGCTCGCGTGCTCACCACGTACCGCAAAGCCGCCCCGGGTCCGCGTGGCACCGCGATCGGGGAGTTGACCACCCGCGAGCTCGACGTCCTGACCTTGATAGGCCGGGGCCATTCCAACGCCGAGATCGCCGACCAACTTTGCATCTCCGGCGTCACGGTCAAAAGCCATATCGGCCGGATCTTCGGGAAACTCGACCTGCGCGACCGCGCCGCGGCGATCGTCTACGCCTACGACAACGGCATCGTCGTCCCGCGCTGAGGGATCTAGAGCGGCGCGCCCTGCTCGGCCAGGTTCAGCAGGCCGTAGGCCATGCACATCAGGAAGTTCAACACCACGAGGACCAACCCGGCGAACATCAGCGAGCGGGTGCCCTGCCGCTTCAGCCGCTTGTACCGCGCGGTGCGTGTTTCACGCTCGAGCCGCAGCGCGATCAGCGCGAAATGGATGTCCATCGCTTCGTGAGCCGCCAGGGGCGCACCCGCCAGCATCTCCCGCACGCGGTCGGGCGCGGCTCGGACGCCGACGCGCTCCAAGTTCTGGCACATTCGCCGCGCGCGTCTTCGCGCGAGCGGTTGATATCGCATCTGTAGCTGATGCGCGAGTTGCCCTCGGTCGTCCCCCCACGGGTTTGACGGGGTCATCACGAAACGGATTCTAAATCGCATCGGACCGATTACGGCGTGTCTACACGAATTATGTTGGCGGCGGTTGATCCGTCGGGCCGCCGGTCATTCGCTCCGACGCGGGTAGGTCCAAATAACGCTCAAGGTTGCGGTGCATGTTGATCACGCGCCGTTCCTCGCTGGACAGCACCAGATGGGTGAAACCCGGCTGATGCATGCCGCGCTGCAGGCCCGCGAGCACCTGGATGTCCTGGGTGAGCACCACGCCGGGCTCGGCCTCACCGGCGGTCACCCGGACATCGGTCGGCTTGGCGCGTGCGGCGCCGGGCGGCATCCGCGTCATCAAGAACATGACCAGCTCGCCGTGATCGGGGTCAGGTCCGGGCCGGGAGCACATCACTGTCAGGTGGTCCGCGTTGGCGAGCAGCGTCATGTTGGGGAAGACGTTGTACTGGTGCAGGCGGGTGATCCGGTCCGTGTCCGCCCAGTCGAGGTCCACCCCGCGGGTGGCCGCGAACGCCCGGGTGTGTGCGGCGATCAGATCCTGCACGGTCTCACCCGCTTGGTGTCCGGGGAAGGGGGTGCCTTCGGCGGCCCCCATGAGCGCGCCCTGCGTGTAAACGTAAGCGTCCCAAACCTCTTCGTCGCTCAGCGCGCCGTCGAAGCGTGGGCTCTGCACCCCGTAGGGCTGGTCTGATTTTCCGGTGTGACCCCAGATTTGTTGTGGCGCATGGATGTCGTCGACGCAGCGCAGCAATTCCGGGTGCAGCGTCTGAATGTGGTAGGTCTCGCTGTAACCGTCGGCGATCGTCTTCCAGTTCGCGTCGACCTCCACGGTCAGCGTGGCATAGCAGCGGAAGTCGCTCAGCCGGCACCACGCGATGTCGTCGGGCACCGCCTCGAGGTACTCGAGCAGCGGCATCGCGTCGAGGTCGGGATTGACGAAAACCAGTCCCTCCCAGGTGTCCACCCGGACCGGCACCAGCGGGAAGTCGGACATCTTCAGCGACCCGAAGCCCTTGCGGTTGGGCACCCGCCTGAGCGTGCCGGCCAGGTCCCAGGTCCACCCGTGATAGCCGCACTTGAGCTCGCGCAGCCCCGAGCCCGATCCCACGCACACGGAGTTGCCACGGTGGCGGCAGGCGTTCTGGAAGGCCCGCAGCGCCCCGTCATCACCGCGTACGATCAGCACACCGTATGGGCCGCAACGGTATTCGAAATAATCACCCGGCTCGGCGACGTGGTCGACCATGCACGCCAGCTGCCAGACCTTCGGCCACATCCGCTCGAACTCCAGAGCGGCGAACGCGGGGGAGTAATACCGGTGCGCGGGCACCCGGGCCGGGCTTTCCGGCGGGGTGCCGATGGCGTCCTCGTCGCGGGCGCGGGTTGGATTGCCGGCGGACGCGTTCATGCGTGCAGCCTTAACGCGCTCCGCGCACCAAGCGGCCGGGACGCGCACCGGTGTCGACGTCGTGGCGCCGGGTCACGGTCCCGCTGACGATGGTGGCCGCGTAGCCGCTCGCCCCCTGCAGGATTCGGTTGCCGCCGGCGGGCAGGTCGAAGGCCATGGCCGCGGGATGCAGAGTCAGGGCATCCATGTCGATGACGTTGATGTCGGCCTTCTTGCCCGGCTCGATGGTGCCGCGATCGGTGAGGCCGAACAGGTGGGCGGTGTCGCGGGCCTGCTTGCGGATCACGTACTCCAGCGACAGCTTTTCGCCGCGGCGCCGGTCCCGCGCCCAGTGCGTGAGCAGGAACGTGGGATACGAAGCGTCACAGATCATCCCGCAGTGGGCGCCGCCGTCGGAGAGACCGAGCACGCCGGCCGGGTGTAGCAGCATCTCCCGGATCGCGTCGCAGTTGCCGTCGGCATAGTTGTACAGCGGCAGCATCAGCATGGCGGTTGCGTCCTGCTCGAGCATGAGGTCGTACAGGGTGGACAGCGGGTCCTCGCCGCGCGCCTTCGCGATGGCCGCGACGGTACGGTCCGGGGTGGGCTCGTAGTCGGGCGGGTTGCCGAGTGCGTAGAGGCGGTGCAGGGAGTGCTGCACCAGGGCGAACATCCCGTCGAACAACAGGGTCGGGTCGGCGGGCAGGTCGTCGTCGGCCAGGATGGCGGCCTTGACCGCGGGATCGGCCAGGCGTCGCGCGAGTTCCTCGCGGCTGCATTCGGCGGCCAGACGGCGATAGGTGGGCCGGTGGCTGAAGCCGTGATGGCCCTGGAATCCGATCATCATGCCGAACGGCCGGGCCGCGACCTGCGGGTACAGCCGGGCACCGCCGGCGTGCGCGTCGGCGGAGAGGTCGAGCATCTCGCGCCACAGGTTGGGGTCGGCGTCCACTTGAATAAGAGCGAAGGAGACCGGCCGGTCGATCTCGGCGCTCAGTCGGCGCATCCAGTCCAGTTCCTTCTTGGGGGCGACGATGTCCTCGCCCGCGGCGCCTTGCGGTGCCAGCTCGAAGACGGCCTGACCGCCGGTGGCCATGGCGCGCCCGAGGCCGAACAGCTCGTCCTCGGCGGCGTAGGTGCCGGGGACCGGTTCGCCGTCCATCGCGCGGTGCCCCATCGTGCGGGAGGTGGAAAATCCGAGCGCGCCGGCCTCGATCGCTTCCCGAACCAGCCGGCCCATGGCCTCGATGTCCTCTGGGGTGGCCGGCTCGTTGCGCGCCCCCCGCTCGCCCATCGCGTAGGCGCGAACGGCGCCGTGGGCGACCTGGCTGCCGACGTCGACGGCGAACTTGTGCTTGTCGATCGCGTCCAGGTATTCGGGATAGGTTTCCCAGCCCCAGGTGATGCCCTCGGTGAGCGCTGTGCCGGGAATGTCCTCCACGCCCTCCATCAACTCGATCAGCCACTTCTCGGTGCCGGGGCGCACCGGCGCGAAGCCGACGCCGCAGTTTCCGGTCACGATCGTGGTGACGCCATGGCCGCTGGACGGCTCGAGCAGGCTGTCCCAACTCACCTGGCCGTCGTAGTGGGTGTGGATGTCGACAAAGCCCGGGGCCACCACCAGGCCCGTGGCATCGATGGTTTCGGCGGCCTCACCGCCCATTTCGGGTTGATCGGTGCCGCGGCGGACCACATCGACGATCTTGCCGTCCTTGATGCCGACGTCGGCGCGATAGCGCTCCGCGCCGGTGCCGTCGACGACGGTGCCACCAACGATCTTCAGGTCGAACATGAGACTCTCCTTGCCGCCAGCGGCTGAAGACGCAAAAGACCCGCAGCATTACGCTACTGGAAGTAGCGTAACTCTTGGCGCGGTCACCGCAATAGGTTCGGCGAAACTCGCTTGCCCTAAAGCGAACTCTTTAGCGCCGCGACCGTTTCCAGATCGTCGAGCGCTTCTACACCGCGCCGCAGCCCTTCCATGGCAACCTCTTCGGCCTGCAGGCCGCCCAGGCCCGCGGTGATCAGCGGCGCGACGTACGCGTACAGCGCGGCCTGGCGAAAGCGCAGCCAGAGTTCGTCGCGGTCCAGTTCGGGCCCACCCGCCGCGGCGAGCGAGCGGCGGTAGTCGTCGAGCAGTTCGCGCTGGGTCGTCCGGCGGTCTTCGGGCGTCAGGCTGGTGATCAGCGTGTAGGCCAGTTCGCGTGACGGGTGCCCGCGCCGCACCGCCTGCCAATCCAGCAATCCGGCCTTACCGCCGTGGAAGTACATGTTGCCCGGGTGCGCATCGCCATGCATGACGGCGTGTGGGGGAGTGTCGATGAGGGTGGCGACGGCCCGGTAGTTGTCGGCGATGAAGCGGCCGCTTTCGAGGGGGATCTCGGTGCGCTCGGCAAGGCGCTTGATCGAGGCGCGCATCAGCGATCCGGTCAGCAGGGAGGTGACGTCGCCGGACGGCGTGTAGAGCCAGCCCAACGGGCCGCGCCCGTCGCGCGGGAGTCGGTTCCAGAACGTGGCGTGCAGGTCGGCGAGCAGCTCGACGATCAGGCTGGCCTGCTCGGGCGAAAGCGGGTGCAGGGTGTCGGGGAACTCGCACGAATCGGCGGGAAGGTCCTCCAGCACCAGCAGGTAGCGCCCCGTCCACGGGTCGAACGCCGTGCCATAGGCATACGGGGTCCCGACCACCTGCGGCGCGAGCTGGCGGTAGAACCGCACCTCGGTGTGTCCGAGCCGGCCCAATTCACCCATCAACCGGGTGGCCGCCGTCTTCGCCGCGAGCTTGACGAACACCGAGTCCGGGACGTTCTTTCCGGTCAGCACCAGCCGCGCCCGCGACGACGTCCCCGCGTCGCTGTCCAGGACGCGGACCGTCCTGACGGCGGTGCCCATCACCTTGGAGAGCACTGCAGCGTCGAGGTCCCGCACTCGCCGGGGCAACCCCAATCGGCCGCCGACCACCGCGTCGGTGGCGACCCGGCCCACGCCGCGGCCCAGGTGAGCGGCCAAGCCGGCAGCCGAAATCGCCCGCGTCACGGGGTTATTCATATTTTTCGTTTCTTGGTGCGGACGTGTCACCCGCACCGCGAGTCGTTCGGACATCGCGGCACGGGGTCAGACAAAAATACCCGAACGTCTGGGCATCAGACAATAAGGCGTTATTGTCTGATCTCCGGTACCAGGGCGCGCACCACGAATTGGTCGACGAACTCGCGTTGGTCGGCGACCGGGCGGTACCGCCAAGAGGGCGCCAGGAGAAACATGGTCGCCGTGTGCAGCCATTGGACAACCGACCGTGGGTCGAGATCGGCGTGCAGACGGCCGGCCGACTTCCAGCGATCCAGCAGCGGTTGGTAGTGCCGCAACAGCGTCTCCACGATGGGCTCCGAACCCTTCTGGAGCGCCGTCGCCACGGCCGTGCTCTCGGCGGCGAACAGCGCTTCATTCAGTGGATCGCCGTCCACCGACTCGACGCGGGCCAGCACCATCTCGGGCACCGACCGCACTGGATCGTCGGGGGCGGCCAGCGAGCGGACCAATTCGCCGAGCGCATGGTCGACCCGTTTCAGGATCAGGGCCAGCAAGACGTCGTCGCGGCCGGGGAAATACCGGTAGACCGTGGATCGCGACACGCCCGCCTCGTCGGCCACCTCACCCATCCGGAACTGAGTGTTGCCGCGCCGCGCGATGCAGCGGCCCACGGCATCCAGGATGCGCCTGCGGGCCTCCTCGTCATCGAGGATCGCGCGGTCGTCGCCCCACCGGCGACTCGGTTCCATGGCGCAGATGTTACGGGGTCAGTTCCCCATGACAACGAATTCCATTGCGGACCAAGCACATCGGATGCAAGTCGGGGACCGCGGGGTCAAGCGTTCCGGCGTTGCGTCAGATCGGTCCAGGTCAAGGTGACGCGGGTGCCGCGCGGGGTGCGGTCGATGGCCACGTCGTCGGCGAGTGTCTCCATCAACGGGATGCCGCGTCCGCGGCGTTGCTGCTGGTAATGGGCCGGAAGTTGCTGACGCCAACGGCCGCGATCGTCGACAGTGACGGACAAGGTGTCGGACTGCCGGTCATAGGCCGCGCTCACGTCCAGCGTCCCGCGCCGGGAAGCCTCGCAATAGGCGAATTCCGCGGCGTTGGCGATGGCTTCGTTCACCGCCAGCAGGACGTCGCTGAACCGGTCGGAACTGAGCGTGAAATGCGTTTCGAGCCAGATCCCGAACTCGGCTCGGGCGCGAGCAGCGCTGCGCGGGTCAGCGGCGACGCGATTCCGCGCGAAGCGGGATCGGTCATCGATATTCGACACGTCATGCGGTTGAGGATCAGAGCGCCCCATCGTTCCCAGTTGTGCCCCCATCTCGAGGTTCACCCACCAGCAATGCCGCTCAGTGCGTCGTCTAGCGAGCTGTAGAGCGCGAGCACGCTGTCGATTCCCATCAGTTTGATCGGTCTGCTCGTCGCCGAGCCGTTGGCGACGACCGCGAATTGTGTCGGCGGCTCGGTCTCCGCCTGCGCGGTCACCAGAACGGTCATCCCGGCTGACGCCAAGAAGTCCACTTTCGACAGGTCAACGATCAGCGCGGCGGGTTTGGTCGCCAGCGCGGTCTGGATGGCCTCGGCCAGATGCGGCGAGCTGAGCATGTCCACTTCACCCGAGACGGTCAGCACGACCGCCTGATCTACCTGCTGTTTTCCCACTGAGAAAGCGGTCGGATCGATTGGATCACCAGTAAATTCGCCCATGGTCTATCACTCACATTCGGTCCCTGGTGGGACACCGTTAGCTCTTAAAACAGCCACTGCCAACACCGGGGGCTGCTTGTTCAACCCCACGGAAAGCGCTTGCCCTTCGGAGGAGACACACTCCGTTGATTCGCGCTCTAGCTACAGATGCAGCCGCAGATTGTTTATTCGATGGTATGACACGCGGGGAACGACACCCAAAACGAGTGAACGAATCGCGTCGGCGCGCCGTCCTGTGAGTGTGTGCGACGCCTCCCGCAGAAGTTGCGCATGGCATTGGCCCATGCGTGAATTGCCTGTACCGGATTCGTGTCCAGCTCGGGCCCACTGGCCTGCCCAAACGCGGAAGGACGGTCGGCGTGGAGCCCGGTGATCGCGGTGGGGAGCCAGACGACCTCGAGCCGGCCGGCGCCCGTCCCGACGCGGTGACACGCCGGCGCGCACTGCTGGGCATGGGGGCGGTGGCCGGCATCGCCGCGGTCGATGTCGGTGGCTTCGCCTACGCAGGCGGTTGGCTGCGACCCGGCGCTCTGACACCGCCCCGGTTCGCCGACCGCTTCGAAAACGTCTACGGGCGCCACGACGGTTTTCGCCGGAATCACGCCAAGGGGCTCAGCGCGGTCGGAACATTTACGAGCACCGGGGCGGCGGCGGCGATCTGCCGGGCCGCGGTCTTCCGGCCGGGAACCGTGCCGGTGATCGGCCGGTTCTCGCTGTCGGGTGGCCTTCCGGATCAGGCGGACGCGCCGACCACGGTGCGCGGACTGGGCTTGCTCTTCCAGGGCCCCGATGGCCAGCAATGGCGCACCGCGATGGTCAACATCCCCGTCTTCCCGGACAGCACGCCGCAGGGCTTCTACGACCGGTTGCTCGCGTCCAAACCCGTGGCGGCGACGGGCAAGGCCGACCCGGAGAAGATGGCCGCCTTCCTCGATCGTCATCCCGAGACGGTCGCGGCGATGAAGGTCATCAAGCAGGCCCCGCCGAGCGCGGGGTTCGCCGACAGCGCGTTCCACGGCCTGAACGCGTTTCATTTCACCAACGGCGCCGGGGCGACCGTTCCGGTGCGCTGGGCCGCCGTTCCGCAGCAAGCGCCGGCCGCGCCGGCGTCACCGGCCGGCAAGGACTACCTGTTCGACGACCTCATTCGCGCGCTTGCGCAGCGACCACTGAATTGGCGCCTGGTGCTCACCGTCGGCGAACCCGGTGATCCGACCCACGACGCCACGAAACCCTGGCCGCGATCGCGCCGCACCATCGACGCCGGCACCATCACCGTCACGGCGGTGCAGACCGAGGTGCCCGGCAACGCCCGCGACATCAACTTCGACCCGCTGGTGCTGCCGGACGGCATCACCGCCTCCGACGACCCGCTGCTGGCCGCGAGGTCGGCCGTCTACGCCCGCTCGTTCACCCGCCGCGCGGAGGAACCCAAGACGCCCAGCGCGGTCGACGTTTCCCGGGTGCTCCGGTGACGGCCGGGGCCGCCGCGGCACGGTTCGCGCTCCCGTCCCGCCTGCTGCACTGGCTGATGGCGCCCATGGTCATCGCGCAACTGCTCATCGGCGTCACCATGGTCGCGGCGCTGAGCTACTACCCGCTGCTGCTGGCCATCCATCGGCCGCTGGGCGTGCTGATCCTGGCGTTCGCCGTGGTGCGGCTGGCGAATCGGCTCAGGCACCGGCCCCCACCGTTTCTGGCCACGATGAGTCGCGCCGAACGGCGCATCGCGACGTGGTCGGAATACCTGCTCTATGCCCTGCTGCTGGTGCAGCCCCTCACCGGGTGGGCCATGTTGTCGGCGGCGCGGTTCCCGGTCACGCTGGTGGGGCCGCTGCGGCTGCCCGGCATCGCGCCGCACAGCATCGACGTGTTCGCGGTGCTGCGCGAGTGCCACGGCGCTCTGGCATTACTGCTGTTTCTGACGTTCACCGCCCACATGTGCGCGGTGCTCTTTCACACGCTCGTGCTGCGCGACGGGCTGCTTGACCGCATGGCGCTGTGGCGCGCCAGGCCCGCCCCGGCGCGGCCAGAGCAAGCCGAGCTGTAACGACCTGCCTCCCCGGGCTGCGATCGGCCGAATATGATCGGCACGATTAGCGCAGGGTGCTGGGCACCGCGGGCGCCGTGACCATATGCCGACCACGAAGGAGTGGGGAACTTCCATGCCGAACGAGAAGCAAGCGGAGCGGATGACGTCGGGCAAGGGGTTCATCGCCGCGCTCGACCAGAGCGGCGGCTCGACGCCCAAGGCGCTGCGGCTCTACGGCATCCAGGACGACGCGTATTCCTCCGAAGAGGAGATGTTCGACCTCATCCATCAGATGCGCTCGCGGATCATCACCTCCCCGGCGTTCACAGGGGACCGGGTCCTGGCCGCGATCCTGTTCGAGCAGACCATGGACCGCGAGATCGAGGGCACCCCGTCCACCACCTATCTGTGGGAGACCAAGGGCGTGGTGCCCATCCTCAAGATCGACAAGGGCCTGGCCGAGGCGTCAGACGACGTGCAGCTGATGAAGCCGATCCCGGGACTGGACGAGCTCCTGCAGCGCGCCGTGAGCAAGGGTGTCTTCGGTACCAAGGAACGGTCGGTGATCGGCGGCGCCAACGCCAAGGGCATCGCCGCCGTCGTCGCCCAGCAGTTCGAGCTCGCCCACCAGGTGCTCTCGCACGGTCTGGTGCCCATCATCGAGCCCGAGGTCACCATCTCGATCGCGGACAAGGCCGACGCCGAGCGCATCCTGCGTGACGAGATCACCAAGCAACTCGAGAACGTGCCCGACGGGCAGCGCGTGATGCTCAAGCTGAGCCTGCCGACCGAGGCCAACTTCTACCGCCCCCTGATCGACCACCCGAAGGTGATGCGAGTGGTCGCCCTTTCCGGCGGCTACTCGCGCGAGGAGGCCAACGAGCTGCTGGCGAAGAACCACGGGCTGATCGCCAGCTTTAGCCGCGCGCTGACCGAAGGGCTCACCGTCGACCAGTCCGACGAGCAGTTCAACGCCACGCTGGACAAGGCGATCCAATCGATCTACGACGCGTCGGTCGCCGGCTGAGCCCACCGATGGCGGCGACCCGCGTTCGCCCGGCTTCGCCGCGCTCGCGATCGCCGCTAGTAGCGGTGGTCGGCCATCCGGGGCGGGCCGTCGCCGGCGTCACGTTCGTCCGACACCACGGCGGGCACCATCTCGCTCGTCACCAGCCCGTCGTCGCGAGTCAATTCGTCGATCACGTCAAAGGATTCGGCGATGTTGGCCGGGGTGTCGACGACGATGGTCACCACCGGGACGCGTCGGCGTAGCGAGAGGAACTTGTCCCCGTGCGGTCGATGATCACCGTGGTAGCCCCAGATGCCCCGCACCACCGTCGCGCCGTCGGGCGCGTTTCGTTGACGAAGCCGCTGCACGATCGCGCGGTGAATCGGCACCCCGTCGCGTAGGGCCGACTCGGACGTGTAGACCGTCAACTTTTGGAACAGTGGTAGACCCCGTTCGTCGACCCCCGGGAGCGCGTGCGGCCGTTCCAGAAGTTCGCCGTCGCGTTTGCACACGCGGATCCGCTCGAGCGTGACCATGGGTTGCCGAAGCAGCCCCATCAGCTCCGGCAACACCTCGCCGATGCGCTCGCCGGATCCGACCGCGACGATCATCATCGGGACGTTGGCGTTGCGCCCGAAGAAGCGCGCACGGTGCCGCTGCCCATCGGTGACGCCGTCGACGCCCAGCAGCACCGATGCCCCGGCTATCCGGCGCCGGTGCAGCACATCGCAGATCGCGACGTAGGCGGGGGCGCCGTTGACGCGCTCCTTGCGGCCGACGTAGACGGTCAGCTTGACGGCTTCCCGCAATTCGCCGGGAAGCCGCAGCGCCCCGTCGTCGCGTAGCAGCCGCGCCCGCTCCAAGGTGACCAGGCCCCGCTGCTTGATGGCGAGCACCGGGTCGAGCAGGGCCTCGATCTTCGTCCTGGTATCGACAGCGACGATCGCGACGGGTGGGTCCTCGGACAATGTCAGCGACTCGTCGGTTCTCAAGTGGCGCCCGGAACCGAAGCCTCCGATGCCCCGCAACACCACGCCACAGGCGATGCGTTGCCGGGCATAGAGATCGAGCAGCACATCGGACACGAAGCCCTCGTCGGTCCGCCGCCGCTCGGCCAGGTAGGTGGTGAGCTTCAGGCAGTCTTCGTCCATGTCCGCTCCAGTCGCTTTGCGGCGATCCTACTAGGTTGGGACCTCAAGCGCCGCAACGGTGTTCGACGCTGTTCGGCTCACCGCAGGGTTTCGGTCGGCACCGCGTAGCGGTCCTGGTAGGCGCGCACCCGCTCGCGGACCTCGTCGGCCTGCAGGCCGGTGTCCGACCAGGTGTAGCGGCCGCGCCCGCCGTCCCCGGGGTGGGCGGCAAGGAACTCGCGCATCTTCTGCTCGGCGTCGGGTCGCAGCTCGCGGTCGAGCCGCTGGTAGATGTCTTTGATCGTGGTCCACGGGTCGTTGATGAAGTCGGCGTACTGCACGTCGATCACGCGGTCCGCCGGCACCGCCCCGCAGTCGCGCAGGGCCATCTCGCGCTCCAGCCCGACGACGATCTCCTCGTAGGACTGGGCCGCGCACTCGGCGATGCTGGACTCGTCGCTGCACATCCGGCGCAGGTGGTGGGTCAGTGCGGCGATCGACGAGATGACGTTGAGCGGGTCGCGATGGGTCTGCACGATCAACGCGTCAGGGTATTCGCCCAGCAGCGTGTCGAGCTGCCACAAATGCGCCGGGGACTTCAGCAACCACTGCCCGGGAACGCCGGATTGCAAGTGCTGCAGGAAGATTCGGTGAAATCGGTAGGCGCCCGTGTGGTCGGCCTCGTAGAGCAGCCAGCGGTAGTAACCGGGCAGGCGGTATTGCACCGAAAAGATCATGCTGACGAACTCTGCGGCCGTGATGCGCACGCACTCCTGGCCGACGAGGGCGCCCATCGGATGAAAGGCCAGAAACCCCGGCATGATCTGCTCGGACATCTCGATGGCGGCCTGCGCCTGCGCGATGCGCGGATCGTCGTGATAGGTCTCCGGCTGCGGAACGGGGCAGGGCTCGTCGACCTCCCAGGTCAACGGGGCGCGCAGCGCAGGGTCCTGGGCGAGCAGGTCGTAGAGGATCGTGGTCCCGGTGCGCGGCTGACCGACGATGAATATCGGTGCCGCAACCGGTTTCGTCGCGACCTCGGGATGCTGCTTGCGCCAGGCGATCACGCCCAGGCGATTCTTGAGGGCCCGCATGATGTCGAGGTAGGCGATTTCCACACCGATGTCCGACAGCCGCGCGTCGTTGATCAGCCCGTCGGTCAGGCGGTGCAGGCCTGGCCGCCACCCCTCGGCGCCGAAGTCGTCGCTTCCGACTTCCTCGCAGGCGGTGGCGATCAGCCGTTCGGGGGCGAATCGGTCCTTCAGTGTCATACCGGCTCCTCACATCGGCGCACCGCCACTGCCACGTCGGGAGGGCTTGGGTTGTCCAGCCAGCGCAGGACGACGAAGCCGCGGTGGCGGCCACCGGTGTCGAGCCAGTGGCCCACTGCGAAGTCCTTCGCGGAGATCGCGATTCGCACCCGGCCGTCCCCATCGGGTGCGACGCCGCGGTTCGTCACCGAGCTGTGCCGTGCACGCGGTTCCAGGCACTCGTGCCAGATGCTTTCCAGCGTGACGTTCCAATAGCGGGTGTCGGGGGGAGCGATGTCGAGGACCAGGGCCTCGTCCGGTTCGAGCCGGTAGGTCCCGATCATGTACAGGTTGTCCGGGGTGGTGTCGGCGGCGCCGAGGTTGGCGGCCTCGGCGGTCAGCAACGTGTTCGGCAAGTCGAGCAGTTCCGGCTTGATGGTGCGGTGCAGCGTCGCGAGCTTCATCAATGACCACGCCATCGCGGTGAACTGGTCGGCGAGCTCGCCGTCCGTCAGCGGCGCGAGTGGGCGGGGGTTCAACGCCTCGATCCGCAGCGTGGCCAGCTCTTCACGCGCGCGATCACCGATGTACTCCCGCACCACCACCGACGAGGCGTCCTCGGGAATCTTCACCCATTGCGCACCGGCGAGATCGTCCGGTTCGTCCGCGGACAGCACGAGCGCGAATTCGCCTGCGTCAAGGGCCAAGTCGACGTCGCTGACGTATGCCGCCATGCGGCGCGGCGTCAGCCCCGTCCCGGCCAGGATTTGCAGCCCGAGGTAGGCGCTGGTGCCCCGGGATCCGGTGATCCGGTAGCTCCGGTCCCCACGAATCATCGCCAGGTAGTAGTTGCCATCGGGGTTGGGACCGCCGACCATGCGGTTGTCCGAACACATATCGAAGAATGAGGGCCGCTCGGCATCCGACTCGACCGACATCTGCGCGCACAGGGAAGCGACGCGGGCGATCAGCCGGAGCCCTTCGAGCAGTTCCCGCTCGGACTCGGCGTCCTCGGTCACGACCTTGGTGACGTCAGCAAGCATCTGCTGGACGAACTGCCAAGCGGCGCGCGCCCGCTGACTGGACGAATCCGCCTCGTGAGACATCGTCTCATGCTAAGACTATGTCTTACAATTTTGGGGTTGATTCACGGGAAAAGGTGGGGAATGGCTGCGACGGCCTCGCTGGCCGAACGGAAACGGATGGCGATGCGTCAGCGCATTGCCGCCGCCGCCGCTCAGCTGGTCGCCGACCGCGGTTTGGCGGGCACGACGGTGGACCGCGTCGCCGACGAGGCCGACATCGGGCGGGCGACCTTCTTCCGCTACTTCAACTCGAAGGAAGACGCCGTCGCCGAGGGCATGACGGTCCATTGGCTCGACCGGATCACCGCCGCCCTGGCGGCCCAGCCCGAGCGCCTGAGCGCCACCGATGCGGTGATCGGCGCCTTCTCGGAGCTCGCCGACGGGTTCGCCGACATCGAGGGCCAGGTTCGCGAATTGGCGATCCTGACAAGGTCTTCCGACACACTGGACGCGTGGACACTGCACATCTACGTGCGGTACGAGCGTGCGATCGCCGACCTGATCGCGCCGCGGCTGACGCGACTTGCCCCGCAGGACCCAAGACCCCGGTTGATCGGCGCGGCGGCGATGGCCACCGTGCGGATCGCCCTCGATGACTGGCTCAGCCACGGGGGCTCTCTTCCGGACCGCGTGAGTCAGGGGCTAAGAGCGATCACGATCGGGTGATCAGCCATTGAGGGCTTCCACGATGAGCCGCGTCGTGCGCTCGGCTCGGCGCCGCGAGTAGTGCTGGGCGCCGGAAAGGATCGGGTACACCACGCCGCCGACGATCGCGTCCGCGGCCGATTCGGCCAGGGCGGCGGCGCACCCGTCGGCGAGCAGCCGGGCCCGCACGCTCTCGTGCAGCGGCGCGCTGAATCCGGCACGCAGTCTGACGGCGGTGTCCTCGTGTTCCATGCAGGCGACGGTCAGGGTCCGCAACATCGCGGAGCCGCGGGCGGTCGTCAGGCTGGTCACCAGCCTGCCCACCCAGCCCACCAGGTCGGCGGCCAGGTCGCCGGTATGGGACACCGACGCCAGCAACTGATCGGCGTCCTCGAGCATGACGTCGGCGACCAGCGCCGGGCGGCTGGGCCACCACCGGTAGATGGTCTGCTTGCCCACCCCGGCCCTGGCGGCGACGGCCTCGATGGTCAGACCGTCGAAGCCGCGCTCGAGAAGCAGCTCGCGCGTGGCGGTGACGATCGCCGTGCGCGACTTCTCGCTGCGCCGCCTCGGCGTGCCCACCTGGGTGAGATCGCTTGGCATATGGTGATCCTCACTGCCGCGGTGGCCCGCTTTACATAGCCTGACTACCCCCGGTAGTCTGCCACAAGACGAGACGGTCCGTCTTGTAAGTCCCGGAAGGATCAGTCGGTGCGGCCAACCATAGTCACCTCTCGGCCGCCATCGTGACCCTGGGACTGAGTCCGGAGCAGCAGGAGCTCAGCGACGCCGTCGGGCAGTTCGCCGACCGGCACGCCCCGATCGCCGCCACCCGCGACAGCTTCGAGGACCTCGCGGCGGGGCGGCGCCCCGGATGGTGGGATGCCCTCGTCGCCAACGGCTTTCACGCGGTGCATTTGCCCGAAAGCCTGGGCGGCCAGGGCGGCCGGCTGATCGACGCGGCCTGCGTTCTGGAGGCGGCGGGCAAGGCGCTGTTGCCCGGGCCGCTGTTGCCGACGGTTGCCGCGGGGGCGGTCGCGTTGCTTGCCGATGCCACGCCGGCCGCCGAAGCATTGGTGCGCGACCTGGCCGCCGGCGTCATCGCGGCCGTAGTGCTTCCCGACGACGGCGACTTCAGGGCACGGTCGGACGGCGGGGGATGGCGGATCACCGGGGTGTCGGAGGTAACCGTCGGGGTCTGCGCGGCGGGAACGGTCCTCGTCGGCGCCCGAGCGGAAGACGACGACGTGGTCTGGGTGGTTGTCGACACCGAAAACCCTACGGCGACAGCGGAGCCCGTCAACGGCACCGACCTGGTCGCGGACGCCGGCATCCTGCGACTCGACGACTATCGTGCGGCCGAGTCGGAAGTGCTCAGTGGGATCGACCCCGACCGCGCGCGGTGCGTCACCGTGAGTCTGGTGGCCAGCGCGATGGCCGGCATCGCGCAGTGGTGTGTCGAGGCGGTCACCGCGCATCTGCGCATCCGCGAGCAGTTCGGCAAGGTGATCGGAACCTTCCAGGCGCTGCAGCACAGTGCGGCGATGCTTTTGGTCAACAGCGAGTTGGCCACCGCGGCGGCCTGGGACGCGGTGCGCGCGGTCGATGAATCGCTCGACCAGCATCGAATGGCGGCCGGTGGTGCGGCGACGATCGCGGTCTCGCCGATCCCGGACCTGGTGCTCGACGCGCTGACGATGCTCGGCGCCATCGGTTTCACCTGGGAACACGACGTGCACCTGTACTGGCGGCGGGCCATCAGCCTGGCGGGATCGATAGGTCCGGCGAATCGCTGGGCGCGCCGGCTGGGCGAGCTTACGTGCGCCCAGACGCGCGACATGTCGGTGAATCTCGGCGACGCCGAACCCGCCTTCCGGTCCTGGGTCGCCGAGACGCTGGATGCGGCAATGCAGTTGCGCAACGACAAACCGGCACCGCACGGCGACTACCCGGACCAGGCCTCCGGGCCCCAGCGCACGTTGATCGCCGATGCCGGCCTGATGGCACCGCACTGGCCGGCGCCCTGGGGCGTCGATGCGGGTCCGCTCAAACAGCTCATCATCGACGAAGAGTTCGCCAAGCGACCCGGGCTGGTCCGGCCGTCGCTGAACATCGCCGAGTGGATCCTGCCCTCGGTGCTGGCCGCGGCACCGAAAGACCTGCAAGAGAGGCTGATTCCGCCGACCCAACGCGGCGAGATCCATTGGTGTCAGCTGTTCAGTGAACCCGGTGCCGGCTCCGATCTCGCGTCGCTGGCCACCCGGGCGACCAAGGTCGACGGCGGTTGGCGGATCAACGGCCACAAGATCTGGACGTCGCTGGCGCAGTACGCCGACCTTGGCGCCCTGCTGGCGCGCACCGACCCCGAAGCCAGCAAGCACCGCGGCATCGGTTACTTCATCCTCGACATGCGGTCGCCCGGCATCGAAATCCAGCCGATCAAAACCGCAACCGGGCAGGCGCACTTCAACGAGGTGTTTCTCAACGACGTCTTCGTTCCCGACGAGATGTTGCTGGGCGCCCCCACCGACGGCTGGAGCCTCGCGATCGCCACCATGGCCGAGGAGCGTTCGGCCATCGGCGGATACGTCAAGTTCGACCGCGCCGTCGCGCTCCGCCGGCTCGCGGCGCAGCCCGGACCCGACCGTGATGACGCGTTGCGCGCGCTCGGCGAGCTCGATGCCTACGCCAACGCGATCAGGGCGCTCGGGGTGCGGGAGACCATCCGGCTGCTCGACGGCCAGGCGTCGGGTCCGGCGTCCAGCATCGCCAAGGTCGCGATGAACGTGCTGCTGCGGCGTACCTTTCAAGCCACGTTGCAGTTGACCGGGCAGGTCGCGATGGTCGATGATCCCGACGCAGCGGTCGTGGAACCCTATTTGCATCTCCCCGCCGAATTGCTCGGCGGGGGAACCCGCGAGATTCAGCTCAACATCATCGCGCAGATGATCCTCGGACTCCCCCGAAAGTAGGACAGCCCATGGGATTACGCGGAGAAGCGGCGATCGTCGGTTACGTCGAGTTGCCGCCCGAGCGGCTCAACAAGGCCTCCCTTGCGCCGTTCGCGATCGAACAATGGGCGGAACTGTCGGCGGCCGCGCTCGAGGACGCCGGGCTGCCCGGCGATGTCGTCGACGGGATCGTGGCGTCGCACCTGGCGGAGTCGGAGATCTTCGTGCCCTCCACCATCGCCGAATATCTCGGCGTCGGAGCGCGATTCGCCGAGCACGTGGACCTCGGTGGAGCCAGCGCGGCGGCCATGGTCTGGCGGGCGGCCGCGGCGATCGAATTGGGCATCTGTGACGCGGTCCTATGTGCGCTGCCGGCGCGGTACATCACCCCGTCGTCGAAGAAGAAGCCCAGGCCCATGGTCGACGCGATGTTCTTCGGTTCATCGAGCAACCAATATGGCTCTCCCCAAGCCGAATTCGAGATTCCCTACGGCAACCTCGGCCAGAACGGGCCCTACGGGCAGGTGGCCCAGCGCTATGCGGCCGTCTACGGGTACGACGAGCGGGCGATGGCCAAGATCGTCGTCGATCAGCGGTTCAACGCCAACCACACCGAGGGCGCGATCTGGAAGGACAAGCCGCTTACGGTCGACGACGTCTTGGCCAGCCCGGTGATCGCCGACCCGCTGCACATGCTGGAGATCGTCATGCCCTGCGTCGGGGGCGCCGCGGTGGTGGTGGCCAACGCGGATCTCGCCAAACGCGCGCGCCATCGGCCGGTGTGGGTCAAGGGATTCGGCGAGCACGTGCCCTTCAAGACCCCGACCTATGCCAAGGACCTGCTACACACCCCGATCGCGGAGGCCGCCGACACCGCGTTCGCCATGACGGACCTGAGCCGCGAGCAGATGGACATGGTCTCGATCTACGACTGTTACACCATTACCGTGCTGCTGTCGCTGGAGGACGCGGGCTTTTGCGAGAAGGGCAAGGGCATGGAGTTCGTCGCCAACCATGACCTCACCTTCCGCGGTGACTTCCCGCTCAACACCGCGGGCGGGCAACTGGGCTTCGGTCAGGCCGGGCTGGCCGGCGGCATGCACCACGTCTGCGACGCCACGCGCCAGATCATGGGTCGCGCGGGGGCGGCTCAGGTCGCCGACTGTCACCGCGCCTTCGTGTCCGGCAACGGCGGAATCCTGTCGGAACAGACCACGCTGATTCTCGAGGGGGACTGATCGCCGATGGCCACCTTCGAGCGCCCGATGCCCGTCAAAACCCCTACCAGCACGCCGTTTTGGGACGCGTTGGCGCAGCATCGGATCGTCATCCAGTACTCGCCCTCGCTGGGGAGCTACGTGTTCTACCCGCGGGTGCGGGCGCCGCGCACGCTCGCCGATGATCTGGAATGGCGAGAGATCTCCGGCATGGGAACGTTGTATTCCTTCACCGTGGCCCGCCGGCCGGTGAGCCCGCACTTCGCCGATGCCGTGCCGCAGCTGCTGGCTATCGTCGAATGGGACGAGGGGCCAAGGTTTTCCACCGAGATGGTCAACGTCGACCCAGCCGACCTGCGGGTGGGCATGCGGGTGAAGCCGGTGTTCTTCGACTACCCGGAGCACGACGTCACGATGCTGCGGTACGCGCCCGCCGACTGACGCCGACCAATGTGCGGCCAGCCGCGCAGGCGCAGCGGGACTATTAGTCCCTGTAGTGCCTGCGCTCTGGCCACAAAATACGGGTGCGGCCGGCGCACTCTGTCATTGCAGTGCAATCGTTTAGCCGCGGCCGCGAACCGGCGGACGCGGTTGACACTGTGATCGGCGCCATTGTCTACTAGTCACTATATCGGCGAGGAGTGCGGCATGAACAAGGAAGATCTGATCCTGATCAGCGTGGACGATCACATCGCCGAGCCGGCCGACATGTTCGACGCGCACGTTCCCGCGAAGTACAAGGACCGCGCCCCCCGGGTGGTCGTCGAACCCGACGGCATCCAGCAGTGGTATTACGGTGAGGTCCGCGGGCGGAACATGGGCCTGAACGCCGTGGCGGGAAAGCCGCGGGAGATGTACAACATCGACGCCTCCCGCTACGACGAGATGAGGCCCGGGTGCTTCAACGTCGACGAGCGGGTCCGCGACATGAATGCCGGCGGCCAGCTGGCCGGCCTGAACTTCCCCAACTTCACCGGCTTCTCCGGGCAGGTCCTCAACCAGGGCCCCGACCGCGACGTCAACCTGGTGATGATCAAGGCCTACAACGACTGGCACATCGACGAGTGGTGCGCGGCCTACCCGGGCCGCTTCATTCCCTGCGGCATCCTGCCGCTGTTCGACGTGGCCGAGGCGGCCAAGGAAGTCAACCGCCTCGCCGGGAAAGGCTGCCACGCGGTGACGTTCTCGGAGAATCCAGAGGCGTTGCAAATGCCCAGCATTCACACCAAGTATTGGTATCCGCTGTTCGAGGCGGTCTGTGAGAACAAGACGGTGCTGTGCACGCATGTCGGCTCCGCGTCGCGCTCTCCCCAGGTGTCGACGGACGCCCCACCCAGTGTGCAGATGACGGCGTCGTCCATGATGAGCATGTTCACGTTCACCGAGCTGATCTGGGCCGAGTTCTGGGCCGACTTCCCGGAACTGAAGTTCTCGCTCACCGAGGGTGACGTCGGCTGGATACCGTACTTCCTGTGGCGGGCCGAGCACGTCTACAACCGCCACTCGGGGTGGACGCTGGCCAAGTTCCCGCCCGGTTACAGTGGACCGGCCGACGTGTTCAAGCGGCACTTCTACACCTGCTTCATCAGCGACAAGGTCGGCGTGCGCAACATGGACTGGTTCAACGAGGACATGCTGTGCTGGGAGTCCGACTTTCCCCATTCCGACAGCAACTGGCCGTTCGCGCCCGAGGACGTCATCGCGACCATGGGGCATCTCGACGACGCGGTGATCGACAAGATCACACACGAAAACGCCATGGCCGCCTACTCATTCGATCCGTTCCGGCACATCCCCAAGGAGCACGCCCGCGCCGGGTATCTGCGCGCCCAGGCCACCGACGTCGACGTGGTGACGCACGTGGGGCGCCAGGCGAGCCAGCGTGACCGCGACGCGTGGACCCGGATGACCCAGTTCGCCCTGCAGGCGCAGGTGACGGCGGAAGCCGGGGGCATTGCGGGCCGCGCCACCACCCTGGGCAACTGAACGTGTCACCCCGAGCACCGTTCGAGGACTGGCGTGTGCTGGAGTTGTCCAACGGAATCGCGGTGTCCTACTGCGGGAAGATGTTCGCCGACGCCGGTGCCGATGTGGTGAAAATCGAATCGCCGGATGGTGATTCCATACGCCGGCGGTCGGCCGGGGGGCCACCCGGGGCGCTGTTCGGCTATCTTGCCGCGGGCAAGAAGTCGGTGACCGACAGCGGCGGTGCGGAGGTGGCCGCGCTGCTGGCCGGCGCCGATATCGTCCTCACCGACTTGACCGACGGGTGGACCCTCGACGAAATAGGTTCGCATACCGGCCCTTCCGCCGTCGTGGTCGCCGTGACGCCATTCGGCACGACGGGCCCCTACGTCGACGATCGGGTGGTCGCCAACGAGTTCATCCTGCAGGCCCTGTGCGGCTCCACCGCCGGCCGCGGCTGGCCGGAGGACGAACCGGTGCAGGCCGGCGGCCAGCTCGGTGAGTGGCTGGCGGGGACCTTCGCCGCCGCGGTCGCCGCGGCGACCACCCGGCACGGGCGCCGTAGCGGGCGAGGCGAAGTCATCGACGTGTCGACGTACGAGGCGATGGTGATCGCCATGGGCGGCCTGTCTTCCATGTCGGCCAGCGTGCTGGGCGCGGATTCCCTGCTGGGACAGCGCAGTTTGGAGCTGCCGTCGATCGTTCCCACGGCCGACGGCATGGTCGGCTTCTGCACCATTACCGCGCAGCAGTTCCAGGACTTCCTGGTGCTGATCGACCGCGCCGACCTACTCGACGACGCCGAGCTGGCCTCGTTCGACGGCCGCGTTGCCCGCCGCGACGAGTTCGTCGGCATGGTCACGCAGTGGACCCAGTCCCGCACCACGCAGGAGATCGTCGACCTCGCGGTCGCCTTCCGAATCCCGGTCGCCCCCATCGCCACACCCGAGATGTTGCCCGCCATCGACCATTTCGTGGACCGCGGCGTGTTTGTGGAGTCCGGCGCCGGCGTGCTGCAGCCCCGGGTGCCGTATCGCAGCGATGCGATGGACACCAGGCCGCCCGGGCGGGCCCCGCGGCCCGGCGCAGACAACGGCCGCGTCTCCTGGTCGCCACGACCCTCCCCGCCGCCGGCCGCCGACACCGGCGCGCTTCCGCTGGCCGACACCCGGGTCACCGATTTCACCGCCTTCTGGGCGGGCCCGGTCGCCACCCAACTGCTGGGCACGCTGGGTGCCGACGTCATCAAAGTCGAGGGCGTCCGCCGGCCGGACGGCATGCGCTTCTCCGCCGGCCGCCCGCCCAGCTGGGACCAGTGGTGGGAATGGGGCCCGGTCTTCCTGTGCAGCAACAACAACAAGCGCGGCGTCAGCGTCGAGCTCAGCACCGACGCGGGACGGGCCATCGCGCTGGAGCTCATCGCCGCAAGCGATCTCGTCATCGAGAACTTCTCGCCCCGGGTGATGACGAACTTCGGTCTGGGCTGGGACGCCGTACACGCGGCCAACCCTCGGGCCGTCATGGTGCGGATGCCCGCCTTCGGCCTCGACGGGCCGTGGCGCGACCGGGTCGGTTTCGCCCAGACGATGGAGCAGGCCACGGGCATGGCGTGGATGACCGGACATGCCGACGGCCCTCCGGTGATCCCCCGCGGCGTGTGCGACCCGATCGCGGGCCTGCATGCGGCCTTCGCCGCCGTGGCGGCGTTGGTGGTGCGCGACCGCGACGGAACCGGGATGCACGTGGAATCGACGATGGTGGAGGCGGCACTGAACGTGGCCGCCGAAATGCTGGTGGAGTACTCGCGCAACGGAATCGAGATGCGCCGCAACGGGAATCGAGGCCCCGGTGCGAGCCCCCAAGGGGTTTACCGCTGCCGGGGCGAGGACGATTGGGTGGCGCTGGCCGCGACGGACGACGACGCCCGCGCGGCACTGGCCAGGCTGCTGGCCCAACCGGATCTTCGCACCGGTGACTGGCTGGAGCACCCGGACGAAATCGACAAGCTCATCTCGGATTGGACCGCACGGCGGACGGTGGCCGAAGCGGTCGAAGCGCTGCGCGGCGCCGGGGTTCCCGCGGCGCGCGTCACGCCGGCCCCGGAACTCCTGCGTGACCCGCACCTACACGCGCGGGGCTTCTGGGAAACCGTCGACCACCCCGTCGCCGGTTCCTTCCTCTGCACCGGCATGCCGTTCGCATTCCTCGGCAGGCCGCGGCGCTGGATCCGCCGGGTACCGCCGCTGTACGGGCAGCACACCGGCGAGGTCCTGACGGACCTGCTTGGGCGCAGCGAAGAAGAGTTGTCCGCGTTGCGGCAGTCGGGGACCATCAGTGCCCGGCCGACGGGCCTGTGACATGGCGGTCACCCTCTGTGTTCCGCCCCGGGACGGCGAATTGTGCGCACCGGTGCGATTTTTGGTGCGCGAGGACTCGGTGGTGATGGAACTGACCGCTCGGCACCGCATCACCAGCGTCGAATGGGACGAGCGCGAGCACGCGGTGGCGATGGTCGTCGAGATCACCGACCCGCAGACGGCCCGGCCCGTGGACGTGCGGATCGATGTGGTCGATGCCGGCGCGGCGCCCGCCGACGCCCGAACCACCAGGATCGGGGCGATCACCCGCGACGGTCGACCGTACGACGTCGTCGGCACCTATCTCGGTGTCGTGGCGGACGAGAACTAGACGCGAAGGATCACGAAAGTGGCAGGGACGAAACGCAGCGCCGCGATCGTCGGGGTGCACAACACCCGGCAGGGCCGCCGCCTGGACGGCGAGACCTCACGCAGCCTGGCGCTGGCGGCCATCCGCGGCGCACTCGATGACGCGGGGCTGCGCCTCGAAGACGTCGACGGGGTCAGCGCGGGGCCGCTGTCCACCGCCCTCATCTACGACCTGCGGCTGGGCCCGGCCTGGCAGGGCCTCGCCTTCGGCGTGGGCATGATCACCGAGGCGGTCACCGCCATCGAACACGGCATGGCGGACGTGGTGGTGCTGGTGGCCGCCCAGGCCGGCGAGTACCGCGACCACGAGGCCACGGCGCCGTGGACTCGCCCCGAGAACGAATTCGTCGCGCCGTGGGGCATGTTCACCACCGCCGAGTTCGCACTCATCGCGCGCCGGCACATGCACACCTACGGCACGACGCGCGAACAACTTTCGATCGTGGCCGCGACCATCCGCAACAACGGATCGCGCAACCCCGAAGCCGTCTACTACCAACGCGGGCCCTTCGCGCCCGACGACATTACCGCATCCCGGCCCATCGCCGACCCTTTTCACCTCCTCGACTGCGCCACCACCTCCGAAGGCGGATGCGCACTGGTCATCGCCAACGTCGAAAAGATCGACCGCGCAAGCCAACCCATCTACGTGCTGGGCAGCGGCGCCGACTTCCACGGGCCGTCCTACCAGCACCCGCCGGCGTGGGATCTCGCCGGCCGGCGGGACCGAAAAGGCGGATATGTCAATGGTGTGGTCGGCAGGCGCGCGGCCGAGCGTGCGTTCGCCCACGCGGGGCTGCGGCCCGACGACGTCGACGTGCTGGAACTCTACGACCCCTTCTCGTTCGAAATCATCCGCCAGCTTGAGGCTTTCGGGTTCTGCGGCGAAGGGGAGGGCGGACCGTTCGTCGCCGACGGCCACATCGCCATCGACGGCAGCCATCCCATCACGACCGACGGAGGAACCATGTCGTTCAGCCACGCGGGCTCCAATCCGCAGATGATGCAGCGCGCCGTCCGCGCGGTCCAGCAGCTACGCGGCCAGGCGGGCGAGCTTCAGGTTCCCGACGCGCACATCGCGTTGTGCAGCAACGGGGGAGCGGGGGCCTTGTTCACCACACTGCTGATCCTGGGGGACGAACCGCGGTGACGTCTGATGCCCTGCGCCCGCAAACCGGCCCCGTGCCCCACGCGAGTAGCCACCTCAGCGTCCCCTTCTGGGAGGGTTGCCGGTCCGGAGAATTGCGGTATCAACGCTGCGAGGCTTGCGGCCTGGCGAACTTCCCGCCGACCGAGCATTGCCGCCAATGCCTTTCGGCGCATGTGCGTTGGGAGCGCAGCGCCGGGCTGGGCGAAATCTACAGCTGGACGGTGGTCCACCGGCCGGTGACTGCGGAATTCGAACCGCCCTACGCACCCGCGATCGTCACGCTGGACGAGGGCTACCAGATGCTGACCAACGTCGTCGGGATGGCGCCGGAGGAGCTGCGGATCGGCATGCGCGTGCGCGTGCGGTTCCACGCCGTCGGCCCCGATGTCACGCTGCCGTACTTCACCGGCCAGAAGTAGGCCGGTCATGAGCCCCCGGCGCACCAGCAACGGCCTCCCGGTGACCGCCTATCTCGTGCTGGGTGTGCTGGCCGCCAACGACGAGCAGCTCACCGCCGGCGAGATCAAGATGCGCGCCGAGCTGTCGGTGGGCCACTTCTACTGGTCTCCGTCGGTCAGTCACGTACGGCGCGAGCTGAACCGCTTGTTGGCCCGCGGCATGGTGAGCGAAATCGGCGCCCAATCCGGCAAGCGGGCGATCACGCTCTACGAGACCACCGATGCCGGGCTCGACGCGCTGCGCCGGTGGGTGCAGCACTTCCCGGGCGACGACCAGGTCGTCATCAAGCACCCCGTCATCCTCAGAACCTGGCTGGCCCGCGGCGAGGACCCCGAACGCATCGTCGACACGTTGGACCGTCATCTCGAGGCGACCCGGGCGCGGCTGGACGAGGCGTTGTGGTCGCGGCAGCGGTCGCGCGAACTCGGCATCAGCGACGACCCGGACCAGCGCTTCTCGTTGGCGGTGCTGGACTACGCGATCCGCGGTTTGTATGCGGAGATCTCCAACATCGCGCAGTTGCGCGACGAGATCTCCTCCGGCACAACGCGGGATCCGGTCAGGCGGGTCCGACGGACGAAGGGCCAGATCCGACGGCGGGTGTCCGGGAGTCAGAGCTAGGCGTCGCGACGGCATAGGCGGTGCCGCGCGGTTCGCGTTCCCACAGCACTTCCCCCGCGGCGATATCCGTTCCCTCGGCGATCAATTGTCGCTTGAGCACCTTGTGGGTGGCGGTGCTGGGCAGGTCGGTGGCGATGCGAACGTAGCGCGGGCGGGCCTTGGGCGACAGGTCCGGCTGAGCGCCGAGGAACGCTTCGAAGGAATCGGGGTCGAGGGTGTGCCCTTCGTTGAGTACGAGCGCGGCCATCACCTGGTCGCCGACGCGCTCGTCCGGGACGGCGTACACCGCGACGCGGTTGATTGAGCTGTGACGCAACAGGATCCGCTCGATCGGCGCCGCGGCAAGGTTCTCCCCGTCCACCCGCATCCAGTCGGCGGTGCGGCCGGCCAGGTATATCCAGCCCTCGGAGTCGCGGTAGGCGAGGTCACCGGACCAGTACATGCCGTGGCGCATGCGCTCGGCGTTGGCGTCCGGGTCGTTGTAGTAGCCGGTGAAAAAGCCCGAGCCGGCGGTATTGACCAACTCGCCCACCGCCTCGTCGGCGTTGACCAGAGCGCCGTCGGCGTCGAAGCGCGCGACCGCGCACTCGGTGACGGTGTCGCTGTTGTAGATCGCCACCCCGTCGATCCCTTTGCCGATCGAGCCCTTCGGCGTGCCGGGTTCGCGGATCACGATGACCGCGTTCTCGGTGGAGCCGAAGCCGTCTTCGACTTGCACGTCGAAGCGCCGCGCGAACTCCTCGATGTCCTTGTCGTTGGCCTCGTTGCCGAACGCGACCCGCAGTGGATTGTCGGCGTCGTCGTCGCGTTCGGGCGTGGCCAGGATGTAGGCGAGCGGCTTGCCGACGTAGTTCATGTACGTCGCGCCGTAGTGGCGGACGTCGTCGAGGAAGCTGCTGGCCGAGAATTTGGCCGGCACGATCGCGGCGCCGGAGACCACCGCGGGCGCCCAGCCCGCGACGACCGCGTTGGAGTGGAACAGCGGCATCGACACGTAGCAGGTGTCCTGCCCGGAAAGCGCAAAGCGCTCAACCAGGTTGACGCCGGCGAACGTCGCCATCAGGTGTGACACCTGCACCGCCTTCGGGTTCCCGCTCGTTCCCGACGTGAAGATCATCATGAACGGGTCCATCGCGGTCACCTGCCGGTGCGGCACCAGTTCCCCGGCATCCTTGACGAATTCGGTCCACTGCGGCGTCGAGCTGTCGAGGATCTGCGTTCCCTCGAGGTCCAGCCCGTCCAGCAGCGACCGGTGTTCGGCGTCGGTGACGAGGAACTGGCAGTGGGCGCGCCGGACGTCGGCCGCGAGTGCGTCGCCGCGCCGGGTGGTGTTCAGTCCGCAGAGGACGTAGCCGCCGAGGCCGGCCGCCGCCATCTGGCTCAGCATCTCGGGGTTGTTTCCCAGCAGGGCGCCCACGTGCATCGGCCGGTCTCGATCGGCCGCCGATATCAGGGCGGCCGCCCGTGCCGCCGCACCCGCCAGGTACTTACTCCAACTCCACTGCAGGGCACGGTGTTTGACCGCGACCCCCGGATCGGACAAGCGCTTGCGCAGTAGCGCCTGAATCGTGTCCTCAGTCATCGGTCTCAAATCACCTTCACTATGCCTGGCCTGCGAGACGAGACGGTCCGTCTTATGGTAGCGGCGGCGGGTCGCCGTCCCGTTATCCGCCCACCATCATCAGGCCGCCATCGACCGCCAGCAGCTGACCGGTGATGAATCCCGAACCGGGACCGGCCAGAAAGACCAGCATCGGGCCGAGATCCCGCGCGGGATCGCCCAACTTTCCACCCATCGGAATCATCATCTGCATCTGCTGGTCGATGAATGCGCTGGCGTCGGGGCCGAGGAACTCGCGCAGCCGGTCGGCGCCGGCCGTCTGCACAGCCGGCGCCAGCGCGTTGACCGTGATCTTGTCGGGCGCCCAGGCCTTGGCGGCCGACCGTGTCCACGCCTGGACCGCACCCTTGGTGGCGGCGTAGACCGCCGAGATCGGGCTGCCCATCACGGCTTCCGACGATCCGAAGTTGATGATCCTGCCGCCCTTGGGGTCCTGGTCCTTCATCACGGCGTAGGCGGCCTGATTGGTGAGGATGGTCGCCTTGACGTTGGTGTCCAAGAGGAACGAGATCTCGTCGACGCCGATGTAGCCGGGAATGCCGGCCTGCCACAGCCCCGCGGCGTTCACCAACACGTCGAGTCCGCCCAAGCCCTCGGCGGCATGCCGCACCATTGCCGAGACGGCGTCGGCGTCGCGCACGTCGCACTGCAGCCAGCTGGCCGCGAGGCCGTCCGGCGGCGGCGCCTGATGATAGGTGGCGGCGACCTCGGCCCCGGCCGCGCCGAGGGCTCCGACGGCGGCCGCGCCGATTCCGGTCGCTCCGCCGGTGACCAGGATGCGCCTGCCCCGCAGCGGTGGCGTCGTAGCTGACATGCGCAAGACGCTACCGCCGGCGGGGCGGGTGGTTACGTGCGCACCGCGATCGTCGACAACAGGTCGGCGAGCCGGTCCGGCTGGTCGATCATCGAGAAGGTCCTGGCACCGGTGATGACCTCGAGGCGGGCGTTCGGGATGGTGGCGGCCAGCCGGACCCCGTCCTCCTGCTCGAAGAACACGTCATCGGCCGACCACGCGATGAGGGTGGGCTTGTCGAACTCGGGCAAGCGGGCGGCCACGCCCGCCGTCACCTCCGTGCGCATCGAGAGGGTGAACTGGCGCAGGTCTTCGGCGATGCGGGGGTCGGATAGCCCCGGCCGCACCCACGCCGCGGTGAGGTCGTCGATGTTGCGGTGCGCCAATCCGTCGAACGCGCGCTTGCGAGCCGCCGGGACTCGCATGGCCTGGGAAACGGCCCGGAACGTCGTCTTCGACTTGGCCGCCAGGATCACCGGCTTGAGGATCGGCGGCGGAAAGTGTTCGAACGCATCGCAACTCGTGAGCACCAGCGCGCCGAGCCGCTCGGGGTGGTGCACGGCCACGAGTTGCGTGACGACCCCTCCCGTGTCGTTGCCCACCAGCACCACGTCCTCGAGGTCGAGCGCGGTCAGCACCTCGGCGACCATCCCCGCGACTCCGGTGATGGTCCGATCGGCGCCGCGGCGCAACGGCTCCGGATGCGCGCCCAGCGGCCACGTCGGGGCGATGCACCGCAGCCCGCGGTCGGCCAGGCGTTCGCTGACCTGGCGCCACAGCTGGCCGCCCATCATGTATCCGTGCACGAAAACGACGGGCCTGCCGCTTTCGGGTCCGATTGCTTCGTAATGGATGGTTCCGGCACTAATGTCGATCGTCGACATAGAGAACTCCTACCTCGAAATACATTTACAAACAGGCTGTCTGTTCGTAAGTTACCAACAGGTTGTATGGAAAGCAAGAGACGGACTCAGGAAGAGCGCTCCGCGGCGACCCGCGACGCGCTGATCGCGGCCGCCCGCAAGCTGTGGGGGCTACGGGGTTACGCGGAGGTCGGAACGCCGGAGATCGCGGCCGTCGCGGGCGTGACGCGCGGCGCCATGTACCACCAATTCGCCGACAAGGCGGCGCTTTTCCGCGAGGTCGTCGAGGCGGTTGAACAGGACGTGATGGCGCGGATGGGCACCCTGGTGGCCGAGTCCGGTGCGACGACACCGGCGGACGCGATCCGTGCGGCGGTCGACGCGTGGCTGGAGGTTTCCGGGGATCCGGAGGTGCGTCAGCTGATGTTGCTGGACGCCCCGAGTGTGCTGGGATGGGCGGGTTTTCGCGACGTCGCGCAGCGGTACAGCCTGGGCATGACCGAACAGTTGATCACCGAGGCGATCCGGGCCGGCCAGTTGGCCAAGCAGCCCGTGCGGCCGTTGGCGCACGTGCTGATCGGTGCGCTCGACGAGGCGGCCATGCTCATCGCGACCGCCGAGGATCCCAAACGCACGCGCCGCGAAACGCGGCAGGTGCTGCACCGGCTGATCGACGGCATGCTTACGGGGTCATGAGGCGCCGAACCGATGGGGCCACCAGCTTCGCTCCCGTAAGAGCGTCGCGATGGCGGGAACGGTGAGCGTGCGAACGACGAACGTGTCCAGCAGCAGCCCGCAACCGATCACGAACCCGGCCTGAACCATCATGTCGAGCGATCCGATCATGAGCCCGAACATGCTGGCGGCGAAGATCAGGCCCGCTGAGGTGATGACGGAGCCGGTACTGGTGACGGTGCGGAGCACGCCGACGCGCATGTTGCCGCTGGACTCCTCGCGCAGGCGCGAGATCACCAGCATGTTGTAGTCGGCGCCTACCGCGATCAACAGGATGAAGGCCAGGAGCGGGACGGGCCAGGCGATGGCGTGGCCGAAACCGTACTGGAACAACAGCACTCCCAGGCCCAGCGCACCGAAGTAGTTCAGTATGACGGTGCCCAGCAGGTAGAGCGGGGCGACGACGGAACGCAGCAGCAGGATCAGGACGACGCCGACTACCAGCAGGGTGGCGGTGGCCAGCCGGGTGAAGTCCGCGGACAGCAGTTGTTGGAGGTCGGAGTTGACGGCGGTGAAGCCGGCCACGGAGATGGCGGCGCCGGCCAGCGAGGTGTTGGGCAGGGCGGCGTCGGCCGTGTCGGTGATCTTGCGGTTCAGGGCCATCGCGTCGGCGGAGTAGGGGTCGTATGAGGATGTGACGGCGAACCGGGCGGCGCGCCCGTCGGGGGAGATGAAGTGCCTTGCCAGGTCGCTGAATTGGCGATTCTCAAATGTCGTCGGCGGCAGGTAGAACCCGGAGGCGGCGTCCGATCCCGAGGTGGCGTGCGCGGCGTTTCGCAGCTGCGCGGCGATCTGGCCCATGCCTTCGAGTAGCCGAATGTTGTTGTCGGCAAGAGTATGTACCCCGCCAGCCAGTGCCTGGGCGCCCCAGGCGAGTCGGCTGACGCCGCCTTGCAGACGGTGGATGTCGCCGATCAGGTCTGCCGGGTCGCCGGTCGCGCCGAGCGCCTGCTGCATGGTGGCGGCGGCGTTTTGGATATCGGTGAGCGTGCCGGAGAGGGTGGTGGTTTGGCTGAACTGATCGCTGAGTCCGCCCACCTGGTCGAAGAATCCACCGTTGCGCAGCGTTACGAGCACTCGGGTTTCGTCGCGCAGCTGAGCACACTGCGGCGTGGTGGCGCACCAGGGTGAGGCATTGAGGCCTTCGACGAGTGGTTCGATCGCCGCGATGGCGCCGGCGGCTTGTTGGGCCAGGGGCCGCAGTCCCGCACCGGTGTGCACGGCTTGATCCACGGCCGGTGCGGTGGCGTTGAGTTGTTGCAGCAGGGGCCGCGCGCCCTGCAGGCGCTGACCTTTGCTTCCGGCCTGGTCCAAGAGATCGGTCAGCGGTGTGAGCGCACGCCGCAGCATGGTGTCGAGTTGGCCCAAGCCGGCCGCGAGTTGGTCGGCGCCGTTGGTGAGCTTGGCGAGGTCGTCCCTGTGGGCTTCGCCATCGGCGACGGCACCGGCCATCTTGTCGCCGATTTGCCCGTTCTGCCAAGACAATTGCGCTTGGTCGAGCCGGTTACCGGTTGGGCGGGTGACACCGGAAACCCGGGTGACCCCGGGTAGCTGGGCCACCCGCGAGGCCAGCGCGTCGAGGTCGGCGAGGCCTTTGGCGGTCCGCATGTCGGTGCGGGCTTGCACAAGCAGGAATTGGTTGATGACGGTGTCCTTGGGAAAGTGCCGATCCAACAGCCGATAGCCGTGGTTGCTGGCGGTGCCCGCGGGTTGTCCCTTGCGGTCGTCGTAGCTGATCGTCATGGTGGCCACCACGCCGGCCAGGGCCAGCAAGACCACCAAGCTTGCGGCCAGCACGGGCGCCGGCCGTCGTACCACCATGACGGCGATCCGGTTCCAGTACTGGCGAGATAAGTCGGCGCGGGGCTCGGCGATGCCGCGTTTGGCCGCCAGCGCCAATAGCGGCGGGAGCAGCGTGATGGTGGCCAGGAATCCGATCAGCACGGCAACGGCACATGCGGGGCCGACACCCTCGAAGACGCTCAGGCGAGCGAACACCATGGAGGCCAGCGCCAAAGCAACCGTGGCCGCCGACGCCAAGATGACGCGCCCGATGCTGCCGCAGGCGCGAACGATGGCCTGTTCGGGGGCGTTTCCATGCCGTCGTTGTTCGTGATAGCGGCTGATCAGGAACACGCTGTAGTCGGTGCCGGCGCCCAACAGAACCGCGGTCATGAACGCGATGGTGAATTGCGATACGGGAACACCGAATTCACCGAGCGCCGACAGCACGCCTCGGCCGACGGCCACGCTCGCGCCGATGACCAATAGCGGCAACAGTGCGGTGGCCACCGACCGATAGACCAACAGCAGGATGAGCCCGATGAGGGCGGCGGTCGCGATCGAGATGAGGAGCAGCTCATGTTCGCCGGAGCCGATTTGATCACGGAACGTCGCGGCCGGACCGGTGACGTACGCGGTGGTCGACGACCCGCTCACGACCGAGGAGACGTGCGCGCGCACGGCGTCGACCGACTCGGCCGCCTTGGGGTCACCGAGGGTGCCGGCGATCCCGATCGGCAGGAACCACGCCTTGCCGTCTTGGCTTACCGCCCGGCTTCTGGTGGCGGGCTCGGCGAGTAGATCCTGCACCAGCAGAACGTGAGTCTTGTCGGCACGCAGCGCGGCCACGAGGGCGTCGTAGCGTTGCCGGGCCGGTGGGGTCAGCCCGGCGGCATCTTCCATCGCAATGACGATCGAGGTCTTCGCGCCCCGCTCGTCGAACGCCGCCGCCATGCGATCGAGCGCTTGAAACGACGGCACGTCACCGGGCAAGAGCTGGACCGACTGCTGGCGCACGACCGTCTCCAGCTGTGGGAAGGCGATTGCGAGAATCGCCGCCACGCCGATCCATGTGCCGATCACCCATGCCTTCCGTCGGACGGCAAGCCCGCCCAATGCGGCAAGGCGCGCACTGTATTCACCGGTGCGCTCGAGATGGGCCTCGGCCCGTCGGGGCGCGCCAACCAAACCCGTTCCCGGAAAGATCCCCTGTCGCACCGCTCCCCCTATGATTGGTTGGTGAAGCAGTTCACCAAACCATGTTGGTGAGATCCTTCACCAAAGTGGGCGGCGGGCGCAAGTCCGCGAGTCAAACGAAAAGGAGCTGGTTGTCGGATGGCAGTGCATCGCGGCCTAACCGCTGATCAGCGGCGTGAACAGCGTCGGGGGCAGCTCCTCGAGGCTGCGTTCGACATGATCGCCGAGCACGGGGTCAACAATCTCCGGGTGCGCGCCGTCAGCGCAAGCGCGGGGCTGAACGACCGCTACTTCTACGAGAGCTTCCGCGACTGCCACGAGTTACTGATCGCGACTTTCGAAGACCAATTCAGCCGGGCATTGACCGGGATCATGGCGACGGTCGCGGAGTCGCCGCACGAACTCGAGGCCCGCGCCCGCGCCGTCATCGAGTTCGCATTCGGCTTCATCGATGAAGATCCTCGGCGCCCGCGGCTGCTGATCGAGCTGCAGACGGCCGAAGCGCTCGCCGGCCGTCGGGACGAAGTGATCGACGTTCTCACCCAGGTCATGGTCGGGCAGGTGCGGGCACTGCTCGGCGAGGCCGCCGGCACCGACGACAACGTCATGCTGACCGCGTTGACGGTGGTGGGCGGTCTTCTGGAGCTGATCAGCCAGTGGTACCGACACCACATCGCGGTCAGTCGACCTCAGCTCATCGAGTTCATGACGGCGCTCGTGGTCACGACGACGGACATCACCGGCGCGCTCGAACGCCGTCTTACCGCGGAAGATCACTCCTGAAGCGGGACGCGCACCTAGCGGTGGTTCTGGGCGAAGAACTGCCAGATGGTGCTGGTGGCGTCCAGCGCCGCCGAGGGTGGTGGGATGCCCGCGACCTTCTCGGCGAGGGGGCTGGGTTCACCGCCCGGCCATTGGTGGCCGGCGCCGGCCACTGAGATCAACTCGACGGTGCGTCCGTCCGCGCAGCCCGCGATTTGTGTCGTCACGTCACCGGTGGTGCTCGAGTTCGGCGCTCCGCACGCGTCAATGGCGCGCCAGGTCGCATTCACCGACTGCGCCGACGGGCCGTCGACGCGGGCAGTTCCGTTGAGCGCGAACGCCTTTCCGGGTCCGCCGTCGTAGGGCACCCTGTCGTCGGCCGTGCCGTGGATTTGCAGCACCGACGTTCGCCGCGCCTGTGAGCAGTCGGTCAGTAGCGTGCCCGCCACCGGGGCGATCGCGGCGAACATGTCCGACTGGCAGCCGAGCCGGAGCGCCATCATGGCCCCGTTCGACATGCCGGTGACATAGACGCGCGCCCGGTCGATGGGGATCCCTTGCTCGATGGCGCCGACCATGGTCGTGATGAAGCCGACGTCGTCCGCGCCGACCCGCTGGGGTTCGCCGCAGCACGTCCCGGCATTCCAGGCACGGTTGATGCCGTCGGGGTAGGCGACCAGGAAGTGCCCGGCGTCGGCCTCGGCGTCCCAGTGGTACGCGCGCTCGGCCTGCTGACCCGTTCCGAAGCCGCCATGCAGCATCACCACCAGAGGGGTCGCATCCGCGATTCCCTGGGGCCGGTACAGGTGAAAGGTGCGGCTGACACCGCCCGACGCGACGCTCTGGGTGGACTGCCCGACCGGAATCGGTTGCGAGCCGGGCGTTCCCAGCGCATGGCCGCCGCCCAGGCACCCGCCGAGCACGACGGCCAGGACGGCGACGAGGCAAACGCTGATGGCCCGGGCGCGGCGCGATCGCATGGGACGAGTGTGCCACCCGCAGCACGATTGACAAGTAACTTGTCAAAATCCTCGCCGGCTGCCACGATGGC